>JAYZJE010000050.1:0-3917 GCA_036164895.1 Pseudomonadota bacterium | reverse complement strand
CAAAATGCTCGACGAATGCGGATTTGATCCGGCGGGCGGTCTGCTCGTCGTTAATTGTCGGTGGTGTTGTCTCGGTCTGCGAGCGTGTGACTTTCGGCAGCTTGTCCTCCGGCATACCGAGAGACAGTGCGACGCCCTTCGCCACGCGGTTGATGCTTTCCAGCAGCAACGCGCGCGTTTCGAAACTGTCCGCGCGGACGGTCAACTGCATGTCGACACTCTCGCTGATGATGTTGTGTTTCGTGCCGCCGTGAATGGCGCCCACGGTAATGACGCCGGGTTCCAGCGGATTGATCGTTCGGCTGACGACCGACTGCAAGGTCACCACGATCTGCGCCGCGATTAGTACCGGGTCGATGCCCTTATGCGGTGCGGCGCCATGGGTGCTGACCCCATAAACGACAACATCGACGCTGTCGGCGCTTGAGCCGACGACGACAAGCGGCACTTCGATCTTTCCTGACGGATGACCCGCAGCAACGTGGAAAGCCATTGCGTAGTCGGGTTTAGGGAACCGTTCGTAAAGCCCGTCCTCCAGCATCGCCCGGGCTCCAGAAACGCGTTCTTCTGCCGGTTGACCAATCAGTACCAGCGTTCCGGACCATTGATCGGTGCGCGCTGCCAGCTGGCGTGCTGCGCCGACCAGGGCCGTAATATGCACATCATGGCCACAGGCGTGCATGACCGGCTGTTCTTCGCCGGTGATGTCCGTCTGTCGAGCCGTGGATGCGTATGGCAGGCCCGACTTTTCCGCGACGGGCAGGCCGTCCATGTCGGCGCGTAACATCACGGTGGGCCCGTTGCCGTTTGCGAGAACCGCGACAATTCCGGTGCCGCCGATCCCCTCGGTTACGTCATATCCAAGTGAGCGTAATTCGGTAGCCAAGCGCTTGGCCGTTTCGAATTCGAGGTGTGAGAGTTCAGGATTCTGATGAAAATGTATAAAAAGATCCTCGAGCGTCGTGGCGTAGTCAGCAGCGATTGCTTCGCTAAGCGTATCCGCCGTTGCTGTGGTCGCCAGCGCTATCGTCAGCATCAGTCCACAAACCCGTTGTGACCAGGCCACTCTTCTTCTCAGCATGTTTTGTCTCTTTGTATTGCCCAGTGCGTCAAGTTTGCGATTGTATCCAACGCTTAAATTTATCGACGGAGACCATCAAAATCATTGCGCTGCCTATCAAGCCGGTACATTTCCTCGGTATTCCTCGTTATGAATTCGCGCAAATCGGCGGAAGTGATCTAATTACCTCTATCAGTTCATCAAACTTGGTGAGTTCACTGTCGGGCGGCGTTGGGCCTCTACCAGACATAACCACGCCAAAAACCGACGGTCCGGACCCGTCATAAAAAAATACTGCGCGGGTGGCACGACCGTCTCCACGAGGCAGGGCGTAGGCATAGATCGACGTATACAGATCGGGGCGCAGATGGCCGGTCAGCGCGTGGTCGTGGCTGAGGTTGTAAAACTGATTTTCGGTCGAGGTCTCGCCGGATGGAATCGCGCCGATCACTTCGAACACATCCGCGCCCTTGGCGATAACCGTCATCGGTTTTTCCCAAGTCGTGATCACCGCCCACACTTCGTCGAAACCCTCGCCACCAGTTCCGGCCGCGTGATCGGCCGGTATGCCGCTGGCAATCAGTTCTTCGGGCATTCGCAGTTGTCGAGCTGCCCTGATCGGCGGGGTCCCAGCGTTGTCGGAATAAAAATTGCGTATTTGTTGCACCTGTTCCGGTGATGCACACATCGGATTCGCTGCACTACCGCCGTTCATCCACACCGCCGCGAACATAAATGCCGCTGCTTTTAATATGTACTCATTCATACCGTTGCCTTCCAACCCCCTCCAAACACTTAATTCGAATTACTCAAATACACCATCACCTCTCGCATTGGCGTCGCTGTCGATGGTCGTTACCAGGCCCGAAAGCCCCAGGACCAAACACAGCATGGTGTGTGTGCCTTGTGACATACGTCTGCCCCTTTCAAATCTACAGAATGGTCTGGCAGCCCGGCGGTCTTGGGGCCTTCGTGGCGTCGCAGGCGGCGTCGCGGAGGAGGCGAGGACCCGTGGCTTTCCGTCCCTAGCTTTCACTAGGTTTGGCTTTGTCTGACGATCCCTTGTAGTTGGTTAACGTTTGATCAGACAATCCAGAATTATACCTAGTGCAATTGAAAATGGGAGGTGAATAGAGGATTTACTTGAAAGTGGAAAATAGTCACGAATGGCAAACGGAAAGCCATCCCACCAGCAGCAAATCAGAGCACTTAAAGTTGCCGTTAACCGTTAGTCAGACCGCTGTGGTTTTCGGCGGTAGGCTAATTGTGAGACATCGAATTGATGAGCGCATAAAATTCACCTGGCAAACGATGAGGCCAACGGATTGTGATAAATAAAAACAAATTTTTAACCAGCTTCTGGTTGTGTTTGGGCGTGCTGCCGCAACTGACCGGTTCCGGTGGGGTCGCAGGGGCGGCCGTTAGCGACGAGGAGCAGGCAGGCATAGAGGCCAGTCGAGAGGTTGAAGAACAAATTGGTATTTACAAGGGAGAATTCTTGGCCAGCTATGTTGATGCGGTAGGCCGCCGGTTGGTGGCGTCGCTGGATAACCGGCCGTATCGCTTCCGGTTCAAGATTGTCGACCAGGCGGAGCCCAACGCGTTTGCATTGCCCGGCGGCCATATCTATGTGTCGCGCGGGATTCTGGCGCAGATCAATTCCGAGGACGAGTTAGCCGGCATTCTGGCCCATGAAATCAGTCACGTGATGCTGCGACACCACGCGCAGCACATAAGTGAGGGCGGTCCGCCGGGTTTACTGGCGTTGCCGGGGCAGGTCGTTGCCGCAATTGTCGGCGACGATATCAGCAACATGATCAACGCGCCGATCAAGTCAGCAGGTCGGGTGCATTTATTCTCATACAGTCGCAGCCAGGAAAGTGCAGCTGACCGAGCAGGCATGCAATTGGCTGCAAGAGCTGGCTACGATCCGGCGGCATTCGGTAACGCACTAGATACGCTAGGCAAAACGCTGTTGCTTACCGGCGGGCAGCAGACGTTAAGTTTCTATAATTCGCATCCGACTACGTCGTCTCGGGTTGCAGGCTTCTATGCGCTAGCGACTCAGATTGAATGGAGGGCGACGCGACCGTTTGCTGCCGACCGTGCTCGATTTCTCGATCGATTAAACGGTCTTTGGTGGGGGCCGCAGAATCCGTCCAACGGGGTGTTTCAGGAATGGAAGTTTGTACAGGCCGATATGAGATTTACGATGACATTCCCAGACGGTTGGCGGTTGGTGAACGCGCCAGGCTATGTCGGCGCGTTCGAACCCAATCAGAAAGCGCTGATCGTGCTCGGTGGCGCGGCACGCTCAATGGATCCGAGTGCATCGGCCCAAGCTCTGGTGGCGAAATTTAAAGACGAGGCGGCCGTGTCTCCGGCAGAGAGTCGTGCGATTGATTTCGGTTCTTGGCCCGGTTATCTGGTGCGCTTCGAGGATAGGTCGGGTATTGAGCCGGTCAATCTTTATTACATGTGGGTGACGTCACCCCGAACAACTTTTATTGTGATTGGCCTGTGCGCAGATGAATACTGCGATCAGCTTGAAAACGCTGCATTCAGCCTGCGAGAACTGAGCCTCGAAGAACGTGGCTCGATTTATAGTGATCGGATCAGAATCGCTGCAGCCCAAGAGAATGAAAGCCTTACGGAACTGTCGTCCCGGTCCAGTAATCTGTGGGACGATGAGATGACGGCCGTGATGAACGGGTTATCGACTGATGCGGTGCTTGAAGAAGGGACTCTAATCAAGGTGGTTCGCCGGGACCGCTACTGGCACTAATGAATTTATCGACCTCATCGAACGTGGGAACAGGTAAATCCGGGTCGCAAAAGCCGGCGGCGATCCATTGGA
>JAYZJE010000049.1:0-2792 GCA_036164895.1 Pseudomonadota bacterium | reverse complement strand
GTCCCCTTCGCGAATGTCCAGCACAAAGTCGATGTCCCAGGCAAAAATGCCTGCAAGATTCATGATGCTTTGGTCCGAGATACCTGCTTTGGCCGCTGCTTTGAACAATGAGCTGGAAATGTCGCCCCCCGCAACGATCTGACGCGGAACGATCTCGTGTATTACCGTTTCCGCAAGGTACGCGTCACCTGAGCGATAAACTCGCAGCGAGTTCGCAAAGTCAATTTCCCGGCTCAGACTCAAAATCCTTCCGTTGTGATGTCTGATCACAATCTCGTCCCCGGGTTTGAGAAGGTGAAGATGCCTGCGGGACAGATCCGGCTGCATCAGGGCTGCGAGGTCGCGAATGCTCCAACGGTTCCTGCGGAACATTCGATCGAGGCTATCGCCTCGTCGAACCGTCAACGACGTGAGTTCCCCTGTAGGCTCGGCCTTCGTAAGTAGCGCCTGCATGCTTTTCTGAGCGGCTTCCGGGTCACCCGGATTTGCGGCGGGCAATGCGAGAGGTGTTGTAATCAACGCGGTCTCGCTCCGGTTCGACCTACCGGGCACCGCGTCGGGCAGAATGAACACCACTAATATTAACGGAACACCCAAGCCAGCAATGAACCATTTTAGCCAGCGCGAACTGGGGTGTGACGGTGCAAGCGTTGGCTTATAGTTCTGTGTCATAGGTTGATTTAAAGCCACCTGTTACCCTGTGGCGCTAAGGTTTCGTCTTCGTGCCCCATATACAGCCACTTAATGCTGCTCGGCCCCTGTGGTACCTCGACTTATGTGGCCCGCTAAGTACTGCGATCGGAATGCCTTGCTAGGCTGAGCTTGCCACAGTGTCCGCGGCCAAGATTATCAGCAAATACGCTCCACCAGGTCAACGATGCAGATCAAAAAAATAGTAATTAAGCATGAGTCAAATCGAAGCATGGGATATTCGCCCAAGCAGCTGACCAGTGTTCGGTCGACCATATGCAGCGAATTGTTTATGCTCGGCGCCCAGGCACGTGCGCAGACCTTCGGCATTGCATCGAGGGAAGTGACCCGCCGTCGGGTTTGCTAGCAGAGGTGATAGATGAAGACGGTCGACGAGCAATTCCTGGAGATAAAACGAGGCGCTAAAGAAATCCTCGTCGAGGATGAATTGCGCGACAAGCTAGCATCCGGCCGGCCAATGTGCGTTAAAGCAGGATTTGACCCTACTGCTCCCGATTTACACTTGGGGCATACGGTTTTGATCAATAAAATGCGTCAGTTTCAGGATCTCGGTCACGAGGTCATTTTCCTGATTGGCGATTTCACCGGGATTATTGGCGATCCGTCCGGTCGCAATGCAACGCGGCCGGCCCTGACTGCGGATGAACTGGAACAAAATGCTGACACCTACAAAAGCCAGATTTTCCACATCCTCGATGAGGCAAAAACGCGGATAGACTTCAATTCTCGCTGGATGAATAACATGGACGCCGGCGGATTAATCGAGCTGGCAGCAAAACACACCGTAGCGCGGATGCTCGAGCGGGACGATTTTCATAAGCGTTACAAAAGCGAGCAACCGATCTCGATCCACGAGTTTCTGTATCCGCTGGTTCAAGGATATGACTCAGTTGCGCTGAAAGTCGACGTGGAACTCGGCGGCACCGACCAGAAATTCAACCTGCTCGTTGGTCGGCAGATACAGCAAGCCTATGGTCAGCCCAGCCAAGTTGTATTGACCATGCCGTTATTAGAAGGTCTGGATGGAGTCAACAAGATGTCAAAATCTCTGGGTAATTACGTTGGCATTACCGATGAACCGGACGAAATGTTCGGCAAACTGATGTCGGTATCCGATGACCTGATGTGGCGGTATTTTGAACTGCTAAGTTTCAGGCCGCTCGCCGACATCGAGGAATTGCGCAACCATGTGTCTGCTGGTGCCAATCCTCGCGACGCCAAGTTCGAACGGGCCGGTGAAATTGTGAGTCGCTTCCATAGCCCGGAGGTAGCCGATAAGGCAAAGAACTCCTTTATAAGTAGATTCAAGGATGGGGCCATGCCGGACCACATCCAGGAGGTCACCGTCCAGGCTGACAGGGGGACCATTGGCGTCGCGCACCTGCTGCGTCAGGCCCAACTGGTTGCGAGTACCTCGGAGGCTTTTCGCATGATTAAGCAGGGCGCCGTGAGGGTTGACGGTGAGCGAATCGCTGACCGTGCTCAAAAAATTTCAGCCGGTAGTACCCATGTTTATCAAGTCGGTAAGCGGCGTTTTGCAAGGGTTACAGTAGCCTGAATAAAGGAAATGGAGCCGCGGATCTTGCACTGCGAATTTCCTTATCGTTGGCCCGGCAAATCTAATTCCCGTATATCGTTGACCACCTGTGGGATACCGGTATAATCCGCCGGCTGCCCGCGATTTACGCGGGCTCGTTCTTTAACAATCAATATAGGTAATTTGTGCGGGCGCTCGTGTCTGGCCTGAATCAATGGCCGAACATGAGTGACCGAACATTCCTGCCTAGCAGTAAGTAGTTCGGGATCACTCAGTTATTGACTCAAAGTCTATAAACTGAAGAGTTTGATCCTGGCTCAGATTGAACGCTGGCGGCATGCTTAACACATGCAAGTCGAACGGTAACAGGCCACGCTCATCCTTCGGGGTGTTGTGGCGCTGACGAGTGGCGGACGGGTGAGTAATGCTTAGGAATCTGCCTAGAAGTGGGGGACAACCCGAGGAAACTCGGGCTAATACCGCATAAGCCCTACGGGGGAAAGCGGGGGACTCTTTGGAACCTCGCGCTTTTGGATGAGCCTAA
>JAYZJE010000048.1:0-6463 GCA_036164895.1 Pseudomonadota bacterium | reverse complement strand
GAAACCCACCCAGTATTCGGGTCCGCTGTTGCCCTCCAGCATCATCAGTTGTGCCGGAGCAGATCCATCGAGATCAGTCGCAAACATCACGCCGCTGGCACTCAACGACGCTACCGTCTCTTTGGGGTTCAGGCCGTTGTTGACCGGTGGATCGGTTACTTTATTGCTCAGTGTGCCCCTTGCCGTGACCGGCTGGCCCGGCTGCCAATTGTGGGCTGCAAAGTAGTTGGCGACGCTTTTAAGTATATCGTCCCAGTCCGTAAATAAATTTCGCTGCCCATCGCCATTGCCATCGACGGCATAGCTGCGGTAGCTGCTGGGAATGAATTGCGGTGGCCCCATCGCTCCTGCATATGAACCCTTGAGATTCTGAAGATCGAAATGTTCTTCCCGGGCCAGCAAGAATAACTGGACAAGTTCAGACCGGAAAAACTTGCTGCGCGGAGGGTAATCAAAGCTTAGCGTTGCCAGAGCATCGATAACGCGATAACCGCCGGTTTGGCGCCCAAAATAACTTTCCACACCAATAATACCAACCAGCATCTCAGCCGGGACCCCGGTGGCAGATTCCGCTTGATTTAAAATTTCCTGGTGCTTTTGCCAGAATTTTGTTCCGGCATTAATGCGTTCGGGCGTCAGGAATATTGCCCGGTATTCATGCCACCGTTTTGTTCGTTCAGCCGGACTGCTGATGGCCTTGAGTATGCTGTCTTTGGATTTACTTTCGCTAAGTGCCGTCTGAACATATACGGGGTCGAACTGATAAGTTCCCGCGAGCTCTGCGACGAATTCTTTTACGTCGGTGCGGTCCAGGTCAATCGCCTGCAAACAAGGTGAAAACCACATCAATGATAAAACCGCCGCCGTGACGACCCAAAACATCTTTGTTGTCCTTAGCATGTAGTTCATCGGGGCAAGAATTTCCTGTGAGTTTGTATGGACATAAGAATACCGAATCCAGCCAGCAACGTGACCATAGAGGTTCCGCCTGCACTTATCAGTGGAAGCGGTATACCTACTACCGGGACTAATCCCGTGACCATCGCTGAATTTACAAAAACGTAAAAGAAAAATGTCAGACTAATGCTTCCAGCGAGGAGGCGTGAGAAAGTATCTTGTGCGGCTGCTGCTATATAGAAGCCGCGGGCAACGACCGCTAGATATAGAAGGAGAATAGCCATCGCGCCTAGTAGTCCGAATTCCTCACCGGCAACAGCAAAAATAAAATCTGTGGAGCGTACCGGAAGAAACTCGAGTTGGCCCTGACTGCCATTTAACCAACCTTTGCCAAAAATTCCTCCGGAACCAATCGCGATCTTCGACTGGATAATGTGATAACCAGCACCCAGCGGGTCACTGTCCGGGTTCATCAGAGTGAGAACGCGTTGTTTCTGGTAGTCAAGCATGGAATACCAGAGCATAGGCATGGACGCCATAACTATGGCGAGTGTGGACAAAATGTAGCGTGCGTTAATACCGGCGAGAAAAATTACCGTGGCGCCGGTAAGACTGATAAGGATCGCAGTACCGAGATCCGGCTGCAGACCAATCATCGCGACCGGTGCCATGATTATCGCCAGCATTGCCAGTACCAGTGATAACGAAGGCGGCAGCGGGCGTTCGTGCAATAGCCACGCTAGGGCAGCCGGGACCGCCAGTTTCATTAACTCTGACGGTTGAAACCGAACGCCGATATCAAGCCAGCGTTGAGCACCTTTGCCGACCTCGCCGGCGACCAGTACCATGGTGAGCATGATGATTCCAATACCGAACAGCCACGGTGCGATACGTCGAATCACGCTCGGATTGACCTGAGCTATAGCTACCATGATGCCTATGGCGACCAAAACGCGCAGGCCTTGACCGTACATAACTGACTGGTCCCGGCCTGCGGCGCTATACAACACGACTGCGCCGACCAGCAAGGTGGCGAGGATTCCGGCGAGCAGCATTCCGTCTAGGTGTAGCCGCTGCAAAATCCTTCCAGCCGGACCGTGTCGTGCCGATGCTTTTATACCGTCGGCCAGAATCACAGGGGACGAGTCCCCAGGAAGGTATCTAGAACCTGCCTTGCAATTGGCGCAGCAACCGCACTGCCGCTTCCGCCATTTTCTACGACTACGGCAAGCGCGATTGCGGTATTTTCCACCGGCGCGAATGCAATGAATAGCGCATGGTCGCGTTTGGCTTCGTCAATTTCTTCGTCGTCATATTCTTGATCCTGCGTTAACGTGAATACCTGTGAGGTGCCCGTCTTACCGGCGATCGAATAGGCAGTGTCTTTGCCCGATGCTCGCGCCGTGCCCCTGGGTTCCTGCATGACACTAGCCATTGAGTCGATAATCAGCTGCCAGGTGGTTTCATCGGTTACCTCGACGGGGGTCAGGAGTTTAGGCTGACGAAATTCGATTTCCCCAGTGACCGGATCACGCAAACCTCTGACCATTGATGGTTGATAACGCTCCCCGCGCGTCGCGATCGTCGCCACGGCATGCGCGAGTTGCAATGGCGTGGCAAGCAGAAAGCCTTGGCCAATTCCGGTAATGACGGTTTCACCAGGGAACCAAACTTGATCACCGGGGTTGGCAAATTTTCTCCGCTTCCATTCTCGCGATGGAACCAGCCCACGATTTTCGCCTGCCATGTCGATACCGGTTGGTGACCCCAGTCCAAAATCGCGGAGGGAAACGCTGATGGCATCGATTCCGAGATTGTTGGCGAGTCCGTAGAAGTATGTATCGCAGGATTCAGTGATCGCGTCATGCCTGTTGACAAGACCATGCCCTCCCGCTTGCCAGTCCCGGTAACGGTGACTTTCACCGGGCAGCCTATAAAAGCCTGGGCAGATTATCCGCGTATCGGGATCTAAAATATCCTGCTCTAGCGCTGCTAGTGCGAGGATCGGTTTAATCGTCGAGCCAGGCGGATACTGTCCGCTCAGCGCCCGGTTGAACAGTGGCAGATTGCTATCCTCCTGCATCGTCTGAAACTCGCTTGGTGTCAGACCGACGCCGAAGGCGTTGGGATCGAAGCTGGGGGAACTGGCAAACACGAGGATTTCGCCATTCTGCGGCACAATACCGACCACCGCCCCGCGGTGGCCGGCCAAAGCCTGCTCGGCGGCGATCTGTGCTTCGATGTCTAACGTTAGGAGCAGGTCTCGCCCCGGCGCTGAACTTTCGCCATCGAGAATCTGTATGTTGCGGCCGTGCGCATTAACGAGCACATTTTCATAGCCAACCTTGCCGTGCAGTTGAGCTTCGTAGGTCCGCTCGATTGAAACTTTGCCGATATGCGAAGTACCGGCGTAAGCGGCAGGGTCCAGAATTTGCTTATCAGCGGTGCTGATGCCGCCGACATATCCGAGCGCGTGCGCAGCGATGGGCCCGTAGGGGTAATTTCTGGTGAGTCTTGCGTGGATTTCGACGCCGGGAAAATACGGTCGTTGAACCGCGAACCTTGCTACTTCCTCGTCGGAAAGCCTTTGGCGCAGTGGGATTGAATCAAATCGCCGGTGGCTGAGAATCAGGTCGCTCAGCCGCGGTAGGTTTTCGGCATCGATAAGTCCCGCTTCGGTTAGCCGGCGCAAGGTGCTATTGATGTTTGGAACCTGCTCTGGTGTTAGTTCCAGCTGATAGGTAGGCAGGTTCTCAGCAAGTATTTTTCCGTTGCGATCGAAAATCAACCCACGGGTTGGTGGCAGTGGTTGAACCCGAATTCGATTACCCTGCGACTGAGCCGAATAGTTTTCGAAGTTGGCCAGTTGCAATTGCACCAGACGGGTGACCACCAATCCGGTCAGCCCTAAGACAAGAAAGCCGCAGAAGAAAACACGACGAACGAACAAACGTTGCTCAAACCAGTGATCCTTGATTTCCGTTAACTGGCTCATACTTTCAAATGAATGCGTTACCGCGAGTTTCGATTTGCAGGCGCACTCGATCCATCAATGCCATCAGCGGTGGCCACAGAATTGCTCCGATCAAAACCTGAGTCCAGCGACTGATCCCAGCCGCACTGATTCCAGCCACGCCATCGATCCAGAAATGAACAAAGGCATTAATTGCAAGCAGCGCAAATACTGTCGCTGTAAGTTGCCACATCGGAAAAATTCGGATCTGCAGGTGAAACTTCAACAGCAGGTACGCAACGATACTGAGCGCAAATGCGTTCTCACCCAGTAGCGTGCCGTGCAGAACATCGAGGATGATGCCGACGATCCAGGCAGCGCCTAGGCCGAAGCGCCGCGGCCACATCATGATCCAATAGATCATGGCAATCGCAGCCCAGGGGAGGCGAAATGGCTGCATGAAACCGGGTAGTGGCACTATCTCCAAGCTTATGGCGCCCATAATCAACACCCAGACGGGCCAGATCAACGGTTTGCTAGGCATTACCGACCTTCTTCCGTTGTCAACGTGGCCGCTTCGCCGTCGGGTAGCGGATTTTCCAAATCATCATTCCGCCAGATCAGCAGAACTTCGCGAATCCGGTTCAATGCCGCCGATGGCTGGGCCTCAACATCGAGAAACGATTGACCTGCCGTGCTGTGTACATCCACGATTTTTCCAACCGGATACCCTGCTGGAAACGCACGACCCAAGCCGGAACTTACCAGCAGATCACCAGGTTGCACGTCGGCATTCCTCGGAAGAAATGGCAAAGCAAGACGATTGATGTCGCCGGTGCCTATGGCAATTGTTCGCAACTGGTTGCGGGCAATTTCGACCGGCAACGCGTGATCTGCATCAGTCACGAGCATAGCCTCCGCTGCAAACGGTTGATCACGCGTAATCTGGCCAACGATGCCTTCTGCATCAATAAGCGCCTGGCCAACATAAACACCGTCACGGCTTCCCTTGTTAATCAGAATCGTATGACGGAATGGATTCATATCCACCGACACGATTTCGGCCACCAGCACCCGATCGGCTACTTTCGCGGTCGAGTCGAGCAAGGCTCGCAATCTCACGTTTTCAGCCTCGAGAGAAACCATTCGCTGCAGCCGCGTACTTTGCATGAGGGCCTGCTGGTGCAGTTTACGGTTCTCATTGATCAGTCCGGTGCGGAACGAAAAGGTTTCCTCCGCCCAGCGGCCCAGCGCGAACGGTGCATTGATCAGCGCTTGCGCCGGGTAAACGACTACGGAAAGCACTTCACGAATCTTGACCAAATGCTGGTTCTGATGATCCAACACCATCAGGACCAGCGAGACGACACAAATCAGGGTGAACCGCAGTCCGGCAGTGGTGCCCCTATGGCTGTCAGGTTCCCGTTTGGTGGTGGTCAGTGCCATATCCCAAGCCGCCTGTTGCCGGCGGCAGGCCCTCCAGTTAAAACCACAACAACCTACCCATGATGGGGCAGGACATTCATCGGATCAATGGTTTGAGTCCCGGATTTAGCCGCATGGTGACACCGGGAGGTAGAACTATTCGAGGACGTAGGCTCCTGGTCCGTGCTCATCGATCAACTCGAGAATGCGGCCGCCACCGCGGGCGACGCAGGTTAATGGATCGTCTGCGACAACCACCGGCAGACCAGTTTCCTCCATCAGTAATTTATCCAGGTCTCCCAGCAGCGCACCACCGCCCGTCAGTACGATGCCACGGTCCGCAACATCCGAACCGAGTTCCGGTGGTGTTTGTTCAAGCGCTTGCTTGACCGCAGTTACAATTCCCTGCAGGGGCTCCTGCAGTGCTTCAAGGATTTCATTGCTGTTCAGACTAAAGGCGCGCGGTACCCCTTCGGAAAGGTTTCGGCCCCGCACTGATATCTCTTTAACCTCATCGCCGGGGTAAGCCAAAGCAATGTCATGTTTGATACGTTCTGCCGTGGCTTCGCCGATCAATATGCCGTAATTGCGTCGCACGTAATTCATGATCATTTCGTCGAAGCGGTCACCTCCAAGGCGGACTGATGCAGCGTAAACAATACCGTTTAGTGAAATAACTGCGACTTCAGACGTTCCGCCACCGACATCCAGTACCATAGACCCGCGTGCTTCCTGCACCGGCATCCCCGCACCGATTGCTGCCGCCATCGGTTCCTCTACCAGGAATACTTTTCGAGCCCCAGCGCCTTCGGCGGATTCCTTGATGGCGCGTCGTTCAACCTGCGTCGAACCGTAAGGAACAGCCACCAGAACCCTGGGACTTGGGCGGAAATACTGGTTGCCAGTTGCTTTCTTTATGAAATGCTGCAGCATTTTTTCAGTAACCGTGAAATCAGCGATGACGCCGTCTTTCAACGGCCGAATCGCAGTAATGTTGCTCGGTGTGCGCCCCAGCATGTTTTTCGCCTCTGCGCCAACGGCCGCTACGCTTTTGCCGCCACGACCCGGCTCTTCGCGAATTGCGACCACCGATGGTTCGTTTAGCACGATCCCTTGGCCATTAACGTATATAAGGGTGTTTGCTGTCCCAAGATCTATTGAAAGATCGTTGGAAAAATAACCCAATAG
>JAYZJE010000047.1:0-3841 GCA_036164895.1 Pseudomonadota bacterium | reverse complement strand
CAAATTGCCGAATGGCCGAATCCAGACGCCGTGCTTAACAAATTGATTTTGTAGTTTACTCACCGGTACTTCTTCATGGGTTTCAACGACACCAATTGCGCCAAGCACTCGCACGTCGCTGACCATCGGGTGATCCTTATAGGCATTCAGTTCCGCACACATCTGTTCTTCTATCGTTGCCACTCGTTGCTGCCATAGACCGTCCATCAACAGATCGATACTGGCAGCGGCTACTGCGGCAGCCAGCGGGTTCCCCATGAATGTTGGGCCATGCATCAGTGCCCCATCATCAGCCGATATGCCGGAACTTACCTTTTCGGTGGTTAATGTCGCTGCCATGCTCAGGTAACCGCCGGTCATCGCTTTGCCGAGACACAGAATGTCTGGCGTAACTTCAGCGTGCTCGTATCCGAACAACTTACCGGTACGCCCAAACCCGGTCGCGATTTCGTCGAGGATCATAAGCACATTGAATTCGCGGCACATTTCGCTGATGGCTGTCAGGTATTCAGCCGAGTAGAACCACATGCCACCTGCACCCTGCACGATCGGCTCAAGTATGATCGCTGCAATCTCTCGGTGGTGCTTTTCGAACAGGGACCGGATTCCATTCACATCTTTCTCACTGGCTGGCTGGCCGAAACGGCTTTCCGGACGAGCCGCAAATAGGTGTTGTGGCAGCACCTGTTCGAACATCGTATGCATGCCAGTGACCGGGTCGGAAACTGCCATCGCACCAAATGTATCGCCGTGATAGCCGCCGCGAATTGTCAGTAATCGCGATTTCCCCGGTTCCCCGGTATTGAACCAGTATTGAAGCGCCATCTTGATCGCGACTTCGACGCTGACTGATCCGGAATCGCTGAAAAAGACGCGCTGAAGGGGATCGCACGTCAGATCGATTAACTTCTTTGCCAGTTCGACTGCCGGTTTGTGCGTCAGACCACCAAACATGACATGCGCAACGGACTCCAGCTGATTTTCGACGGCCGCATTCAATACCGGATGGTTGTACCCGTGAATGGTGCACCACCACGACGACATGCCGTCGATCAATTCACGACCGTCCTCGAGTCGCAACCGGACACCTTGGGCCGAGACGACAGGATAGGTGCACAACGGCGACGTCATCGACGTGTATGGATGCCAGATGTGTTCTTGGTCATAGTCGATCATTGCGTCGCGTCCAGCAGCAGTTGCAGATCGATATGCTGAGCTGCGGTCTTTGCGTTGCATGGGTCGAGGTGCGGAATAGTTCCAAGGCACGGCGTATCGATACGCTCGCGCAGGGTGGCTAAATTTTCCTGCAACGCGGGCATTTCGGGCTCAAGACAATTACCGAACCACCCGGCCAGCTTGACTCCAGAGCTTTCGATCGCTGCTAGACTCAGCAATGCGTGGTTAATGCAGCCCAGCCGTATGCCGACGACGAGAATTGCTGTTGCATTAAGTGTTACGCACAGATCAGCCATCGTTTCGGAGTCGTTTAATGGGACCAGCCAACCGCCGGCGCCCTCAATGATGGTCCAATCTGCTGCTTCCATCTCGCGGCAATGGTTTGCCAATGTCCCGGCGTCAAGGGCGATCCCAGCCTGCTGCGCAGCGATGTGTGGCGCAATCGCTGGTTCCAGCGCCACCGGGTTGACCTGACGGTAGTCCAGGTCACCGCTCGATGCTGCGAGCAGTTCTAAGGCATCCGCATTCATCAAGCCGCGTTGACCGCGCTCGCAGCCGGCCGCCACCGGCTTAATGCCGATGGCTTCGAGCCCATGCTGTCGGGCAGCTTCCAGCAATGCGGTGGCCACCACCGTCTTGCCCACCCCGGTATCGGTTCCGGTAATGAACAGTTTTGTTCCCTTCATGCGGTGTCCTGCAATCTTGCCGCGCAGGTGTCCAGTGCGCCGAGCAATTGGTCAACGTTTTCTTCGCTGTGTCCGGCAGTTAGCGTGATGCGCAAACGGGACGTGCCGTCCGGTACGCTCGGTGGCCGAATCGGCGTGACGAGGACACCGAGTTCCTCTAGGTGTGCACTGAGGGTCAGTGCAGCTAGTTCCGTGCCAACCAGTACCGGTTGAATTGGACTGTCCGACGGCATGATAGAGAGTCCGATTTGCTCTGTACCTCGCCGGAATCGCTGCACGTGATCGCGCAGGCGTTCGCGGCGCCATTCTTCACCGCGCAGAATCTCAAGACTTGTCAGTGTCGCCACGGCAATTGACGGGGGCAGGGCCGTTGAAAAGATGTACGTGCGCGCTTTCTGAATCAACGTCTCGATTAATTTCTCGCTGCCGGCGACGAAGGCACCATGAGTACCAAAGGCCTTGCCCAGCGTGCCCATAAGAATCTGCACGTCATCAATACCATATTGATCCGGGTCGACGATGCCGCGCCCTTGGACCCCGTGCACGCCGAAGCCGTGAGCATCGTCGATCATGATCCACGCTTGGTGCTGTTGTCCGAGTCGAATTATTTCCTTCAGTGGGCAAAGGACACCATCCATGCTGAAAGTACCGTCGCTGACGATCATTTTCCGGCCTGGGATGCCGGAGCAGGATTCGAGCTGCATCGACAGGCTGTCAACGTCACCGTGCTCAAACCATTGAAACTCGGCCCGGCTGATCCAGCCGCCGTCTAGTAGCGAAGCGTGATTTAGTCGATCCTCAAACAGGCGATCGCCCACGCTTAGCAGCCCATTGATAACACCAATGTTGGCCGCGTACCCCGACGAAAATAACAGGCAGCGCGGTCGGCCAGTAAAATCCGCCATGGCTTGTTCAAGCTCGCGATGCGGTTTCGAATGCCCGCAGACTAGGTGAGCCGCACCACTGCCGACACCCCAGTCATCGATCCCTTGTTTGAATGCAGCGCGCACGCGAGCGTCGCTGGCGAGTCCCAAATAGTCGTTACTGCAAAAGTTCAACAACTCGCGTCCGTCTATCTGCAGCGTGGGGCCTTGGGGGCTTTCGACCATTCGCCGGCGCCGATAGCGGTTTTGCTGCTCTTGCTCCCTAAGGCGTTGCTCTATGTCGCTGAAACCTGCCAATTCAATAGCTTCCCGCTGCAAATATACCCGAGTGGTAATCCGGCTAAAGGCTACCACCTGAAGCCTCGAGCACACCAATTTCCGTAGGTCGCGATGTCGGTTGTCCGATGGTTGGGCGAGGCAGCGCCGGTTCGGTTTGACCGGGCAGCCGCCAACGATCATAAAGGTTGCTGACCATCTGGTAGAGCGCAGCCGGGTAAATCCTTGTCGGTAGCGGCTGGGCTCGGCGAGACTGCAGGCCTCAACAGAAATCGATTTTTCCTGCACTGGGGGTCAAAAAATGTCTAATAAAACGTCTCTAGACGTGCCTCTTTACACGGGTGGGGCCCTACAGATCAGTGTAACCGGAGTAAACCGTTGCAAGGATCGCGAAAGTTCTGCCAAGGTCATGTCCGCGACGATCAAGAAGATCGGTGGCTTTGTCGATGCCCAGGTCAATTTCGTCAAGTTTCACAACGGCACCGACGTTCGTCTGCTCGTGTTGCCGGAATATATTTTTAGTGGTTTTCCACTCAGTGAAGGCCATGAAGAATGGATGGAAAAAGGCTGCATTCATTACGACGGTCCGGAGTACGAAGCGCTTGGCGCCATCGCGCAGAGAAACAATATTTATCTCGCGGGTAACGTATACGAGATTGACCCCCACTTTCCTGAGATTTATTTTCAGACCTGCTTCATTATCGGACCGAACGGCGACGTTATTCACCGCTACCGACGGCTGACGTCGGCGCTGGATTCGACACCACACGATGTGCTTGATAAATACCTGGACATCTATGGCCTGGATGGCGTGTTCCC
>JAYZJE010000046.1:0-12103 GCA_036164895.1 Pseudomonadota bacterium | reverse complement strand
CTGTCATCACACTTTGGCTGGTATGGCTACGACGAGCGTCCATGATAAAGGATTAAGCCTAATTGAACGTCGGCATGCAGGACTTGTTCGGGTTTAGTGGACATTCACTGCTGCAGGAATTGCTGGGTGCGAGACCCCTGAACTCTCAATTCACGCTTCTTAGCCGAAAACTTCGCGCGGGAGGCCATGGTTCAGCCAAATTCAGGGCGATTGCAACCTCATCTAGGTACAATCTAGGTCTAACCAATACGGGGAGGCCGGGATACGCCTGCGGGGGGGCTTGGACAGTTTGGCTAGCACGTGTAAATGCTGCCGCGGGTGTGTCTTTTTAACTCCGATGCATAAGGAACCCACGCCATGATTCAGGGGGGAGCCTACCAGCAACCAGTGTCCGTGGGTGGAGATACGGCGCTGTTTCACGTCATTGACCCGCGGGTGTTTGAGCGCCCGCTTCTGGACGAGCTATGCGACCTGACAACACGGGTACGGACCGTTGCTAAGTCCTATGCAGGGGCACGATTTCTCCAGGATCTGTTGCTCAATCGCAGAGCGATGTTTTACTTTACACAGCCCTCGACCCGGACCTTCCTGTCTTTCAATAACGCTTGCCATATTTTGGGTATTCGCACGAGCGAGATCCGCGACCCATCCACCTCGTCGGAAGTGAAGGGAGAGAGTTTCGAGGACAGCATTCGTACGTTCAGCTCTTACGTTGATGTCATCATCATGCGAACGCGTGGTCCTGGGCGTGCAGCCCAAGCGGCCCAGCTCATGGATACCATCGCCCGCCCAATTCCAGTCATAAACGCAGGTAGCGGCAGCGACCAGCACCCTACGCAGGCGCTGCTCGACATTTATACCTTGGACCGCAGCTTCTCCCAACGCGGCGGCATTGATGGCAAATTAATTGGCATGATGGGAGACCTCAATCGGGGTCGCACAGTGCGTTCTCTTTGCTATTTGATGAAGAATTACCCTGATGTGCGTCTGGTCTTCATCGCACCGGAGCAGTTCGCGATGCAGAACGACGTTAAAGGGCACCTCGAGGAACACGGTATTTCATTCACAGAGACCGAGCAGCTGGAGAAAGTGCTACCCGAGCTCGATGCACTTTACATTACTCGCATGCAGTCGGAGTGGGATAAGGCCGACGAATCTCGGGCAGTGGATTTCAGGCGCTTCAGCGTCGGAACTAAGGAACTTGGCATGTTAAAACCCGAGGGGATCATTATGCACCCATTGCCCCGTGGTCCCGAGCTTGATCCTGCGGCGGATACGGATCCGCGAGCAACGTACTGGCGTCAGGAACGCAACGGCATGTGGATGCGGGTGGCTGTGCTGTTGAAGATTTTTGGGCTGGAAAGCCGCATCCAGTATCTTGATCTGGAAGCCTTCGCAGCTCAAAAAGGCGATAAACCTTTGCTCAGCTGATGATCAACCGCGCCGAAAAATCGCGGTGCTTATGTTTAGTGTTACAAAAGACGCGCAACTCAGGCACCTATATCGGCATTGCGTAAACTTGCACGACAGCTCAAACGTTAAGCAAGATATCGGGGCTAGAGTCTAGGTTGTGGCGACTTATTACACTCGAGCCCCAAGCCTTGTTTGCAGCGGAGTAGGTTGATTCTGAAGCAACAGGCAGGTGTTACGGGAAACGATTAGCTCTTCAATGTATCGGTGACGATACTGTATCCGTGTCCGGCCAATGCCTGGCCGCGGCTCAGGCGAAAATCGGCGGTGTTCTTTACCCCATAGCCATCGATCAGGCGGTTGTAGAAGTTAAATAGACCGCAAATCATCACGGTAAAGTGAAAACAGTTTTCATCCCAGCCGGCTTCGAAAATCGCGTCAACATCCGCTTGCACCATGCGTGCCGGCGTCTCAGTGAGTTTTTTTACGTACTGCAAGACCGGTTTAAGTTTGGCATTGACGGGACTGCCCTCAAGATCTTTAAGCGAGCTGCCAAGTAGACTCTCATCGACACCGAATGCTTCGGCGGTCGCTTTATGAGTGTTAAAGCAGTACGTGCAGTTATTGGTGCCGGACGCAAAGGCGGCAATCAGTTCCCGTTCTTGTGAACTGAAACCACAATTGCCGGTTCGCATAATGATTTCCGTGAGGTCTGTCAACGGTATGGCTTGGTCGGGGTAGCGTCTCATCACCGCTGAAACACTCTCTTCTTCTTCCCGTATCGACGTTACAAAAGCCATGGCAAATCTCCCCGTGGCGGCGCACCAAAACCAGGTTATCTGGGGTAGTGTACCGAACTGGCAATGCCTAGGCATGGCGATGAGGCTGAATCGGAAGGCCTCGCGTGATTCGCGCCGGCGAACGGTAAATACTCCGGGCATCCATATGCTCCGCCCGTTCGGCTGGATGTGTTCCAGGGCGCTGTTGCTGAAATGACATTGAATCGGGTGAGTCTTTGGAATAAATTGATGACCGTGGCCGCGCAGCACTTGGACTACTATTGGCGCGATGCATGAAAACCCGGAGAAAATAAAACGATTACTTTAAGACGGGGCAGCAATCAAAGATTGGAGGAAATGATGGTTGAGTACGCGATGATAATTGACGGTCAAAAAATAATGACGCAAGCAACCGTTGGCGTTATCAACCCCGCGATAGAAGAAGCGTTTGCGCAAATTCCGGTGGGCACGCCCGCCCATGTGGATCAAGCGGTTGCGGCCGCTCGTGCAGCCTTCCCTGCTTGGTCAGCTCTGAGCCACAACGATCGCAAGGCCCGATTGCATCAGTTGGCAGATGCTTTGGAAGCCAATATGTCTGAACTGATGCAGCTGGTTACCCAGGAGACTGGTAAACCAATGAGGGGGTTTGGTGACATTGGTTCAGGCATGGAAGTTGGCGGTGCAATTGCCTGGCTGCGAGCCACCGCGGAAACCGAGCTACCCGTTGAGGTCGTTCAAGATGACGATGAGGTTCGGGTGGAAGTGCATCGCAAACCCATCGGGGTTGTGGGGTCAATTACACCGTGGAACTGGCCTCTAATGATAGCAATTTGGCACTACGCTCCGGCATTGCTTGCAGGAAACACGGTGGTGGGCAAACCTTCCGAGTTTACGCCAGCGACTACCTTGCGATTTACAGAAATTGCCAACGAAATACTTCCGCCGGGCGTTTTAAACGTTGTAGTAGGCGCAGGCGATGTAGGGGCGGCAATTGCCAGCCATCCGGATATCAACAAAATTGCGTTTACCGGGTCGAGTTCAACGGGTCGTTCTGTTATGCGAGCGGCCTCCGGTAATTTGAAGCGTCTGACACTGGAGTTAGGCGGCAATGATGCAGGGATTGTGTTGCCGGACGTTGATCCCAAAGAGGTCGCGCAAAAACTTTTTACGGTGTGCTTCCACAACAATGGGCAAACCTGTCAGGCACTAAAGCGTCTTTACGTGCACGCGGATATATATGATGAGGTGTGCAATGAAATGGGCGCCATTGCGAATAGTGTAAAGGTTGGCAATGGTCTCGAAGAAGATACCGATTTGGGCCCGTTACAGAATAAGAAGCAACTTGACATCGTGTGCGAACTAGCGGCCGATGCGAGAAGTGCAGGAGCACAGTTTCTTACCGGTGGCGAAGCGGCAGCCGGCCCCGGGTATTTCTTTCCGCCAACAGTGGTTACCAATATCACAGATGGAACGCGGTTGGTCGACGAAGAACAATTCGGGCCCATCGTTCCAGTAATCAAGTATTCGGACGTGGATGATGCCATCACTCGGGCCAACAACAATCCAGCAGGTTTGGGCGGGTCAGTTTGGTCGCGTGATGTCGAGCGGGCGACAGAACTTGCTGCTCGACTGGAATCCGGTTCTGTCTGGGTTAATGCGCATGCGGACATCCAACCCAACGCACCCATGGGCGGCATGAAGCAGTCAGGCATCGGCTGTGAATTCGGGTACTGGGGATTAGCCGAGAATACCGATATCCAGACCGTTAAAATCAGGAAATCCTAACTAATCAATACGTGAGTGAGGTTGCATCGGCTTAATGTACATCCCGACGGAGCGCTCAGTCAGGCCCATCCGGTATCCAAATTATTTGCCGCCCATATCCCCGGATGTATTAGGGATTTGGCACGATTGCTTTGGTTACCTGCATGAGGTGATGAGCTGGGGCCCGCTTTCTTTATTAAAGGGCATTATTCATGAGCCCTGTCTATGTTGCAGGCAAACCAGTACCCAGGAGATGATTAAACATGGCATTAGTAAAACCTTTGGCCGCTAATGCGGATAAGAAAGTCGCGCAATTAGCCGAGTTTTTTAATGAGACCTTGGGCTTTTGCCCAAACAGTGTGCTAACGATGCAGCGCCGCCCAGCTATCGCGCAAGCTTTTATAAATCTAAATAAGGCGGTAATGGATAATCAAGGCAGGGTAACTAGCGAACTGAAACGTTTGATAGGTTACGTTTCCAGCCATGCCGCGGGTTGTCAGTACTGTCAAGCTCACACAATTCGTGCGGCGCAACGTTATGGTGGTTCTGATGAACGCTTGGAAGCGGTATGGGAATTTTGCAGCAGTCCTTTGTATACCGATGCGGAGCGCGCAGCATTGGAATTCGCAATAGCTGCCTCAAGTATTCCCAATACGGTTGATGATGAAATCGCTAGCAATCTGCATAAACATTGGGATGATGGTGAGATCGTAGAAATCTTAGGAGTGACTGCACTTTTTGGCTATTTAAATCGGTGGAATGATTCTATGGCAACGACATTGGAGGACCGAGCGGCCGCAGATGGTGATCGTTACCTAGCTAGTCAAGGATGGTCACGCGGCAAGCATGTTTAGTTGCCTCCTGTATTCAGTGCCCACCTGACCCGGCCGGTGGTTACCGCTGGGCTTCTGACTTCATCAATTCCCATACCGCTGCGACGTCTTCACGCTCGGTCAGTAAAGAACCGATCGATACGCGCACCATCCAGCGTTGCTTCAGCATCGCTGGTGTAAGGTAGGCTTTACCGGATTCATTGATACGCTGCACCCAATTCTGCATATGCTGGTTAGCCTGCTCCGTGCTCATGCCAGGCGGATGGTAGCGCACGCATACAGTCTGCAGCGGCACGGGCGCGACGCGTTCCCAATTGGCTTCGGCATCGACTTGTTGTTTCAACCATTGTGCGTTGGCGAGGTCGCGGCGGAGCCTGTTTCTAAGTCCCTCGGCTCCGTGTTTGCGCAACAGTAACCATAACTTGAGGGCCCGAAAGCGGCGGCCCAGCGGGATGCCCCAGTCTCGATAGTTGCTCGCCTCGTTGTCGGCTGGTGTGCGCAGGTAGCTGGGGTTCGTGGACATCACTCGGATCAGATGTTGCACGTCGCGAACGTAGAACAGCGAGCAATCGAATACCACGCCGAGCCATTTATGGGGATTCAACACGATGGAGTGCGCATCGTTGATTCCTTCCCACATCCAACGGCACTCCGGTAGGATCATTGCATTGCCGCCCATAGCGCTGTCGACATGCAACCACAGGTCATACTTGCGCGCGATGGCTGCCATCTCGCCGACGGGATCGAGCGCCGTGGAGGTAGTGGTGCCGGTGGTCGCCACAAGAGCGCTGGGCTGGTATCCCTGAGCGAGGTCGGCTTTGATTGCTTGTTCGAGCCGGTCTGCCCGTAAGGCGTGGGTTTCATCGGTGTCGATCAACCGCAACTTGTCCCGTCCAAAACCGGCCAGCAGCGCGCCTTTCTCGACCGAGCTGTGGCTCTGCGACGACACATACACGGTAAGTGGGTTGTTCTCGCTTTGCAATCCGCCGCGCGTTTGACCATACCGCGTAGATTTTTCTCGCGCACATAGTAAGGCCACCAGACTCGACGTGGACGCGGTGTCCTGAATGACGCCATTGAAGGTGTCGGGCAGGCCAATTAGCTGTCGCATCCAATCGGCCATGTGTTCTTCGAACTCTGTCAATGCAGGGCTCGATTGCCAGTTCAGACCAATTTGCCCCAATCCCGAACTGAGTAAATCGCCCAGCACCGATGACAGTTCTGAGTTTGCTGGGAAGTAACCGAAGTTACGCGGATGCTGAAAGTGAGTGAGACCTGGAACCAAAAGGTGCTCTAGGTCGTTAACCAAATCGCTCAGCCCGTCGCCCTGCTCGGGCGGAGATGCTGGGAGTTGCTTGCGAACATCACCCGGTTTTACTTGCGACATCACGGGTAGATCGCCGATTCGGGCCCGGTAGTCGGCGATCCAGTCGATCAGGGTGTGTCCGACTTCCCGGAATTCATCCGGGGTCATCGCCATCTCATCCTTGCAACTTGTCACCATCGTCGCGTGAAGAAAACGCTGCAACTCATTTTTTGAAATACCATGGTTTACCCGATTCTGCATGAAACTAAGCGAATGATAGCAGCGGTGACCCGCAGCTTGATCACCAATTCCGGGTGGGTTGCTTGTTGAAGCGGCATTTCGGCCGGTTACCTTGGCGTCACAGGCGCGGAAGGCTTCGGGGTGCTTGTGAGTTACGCCTTTTTGATGCTTCTACAATATTATATGAATGTTTTCATGAGCCGCTTCGCAGTTGGCGAGTTCGGCTTTTTTCTGTTTGATCGCAAAGCGCTCGTCGTCCCATCGGAGCGTGTGCGTGTAGCACCCACCGAAAACCGCCTGTTTGTCCCGTTGATACTGTAGGACAATGAAACTAGACGATATGATGCACTCGCGGGAACTGCTCGAATAGTTGTCGATTTCGATATTCGAAACCAGATGAACGCCGCGTGGCAAGGGTTGGAGTGGAATCGCTTGCTTGTCGGCAAACCGGCGAATCCGCACGGCGCGCAGCAACTTGTCATCGTACATCAGTGAGACGTGATGGATCGGATCCGGTTGATCCACCGTTGCCGGCACCCAATAAATTCCGTCATCGGTGAACAGCTGGCCCCATTCCTCCAAACGCCCCTGGTCGAGGAGCCGCGCTTCGTAAAATAGGAATTTCTCGACGGACCGCAAGGAAGGTCCGTTATTAGGCTGGTCTGCGCGCATAGGGTTTGCCAGGCCCTAGCTGATAGTGGCTGTCATGTAGTTCTTCCAGGCCAGGTATTGATTCCGAAATGCCAGGTCACTGGTTCCGTTGGCAGCACGTTCCCCGTTGTCCAAGTCCCGTTCCTGGCCAAAGTTGCGGTGCATCAGGACCCAATCGGATCCCTGCGAGCTGAGGCCATGCTGTTGCCGAAGGTATGCCTCGTAATCTTCGGGCCCGACCAGGTTCGCTGATGAGTTGACCAAGTTGCAATACAGAATGGATCGCTGCAGTAACGCATCGGGCGCACCCTTGAGGCGGAACGTCCAAGACTCTATCAGGGTGCGATCGACGGCGATTGGCCTGACAACCCGGATTGATTGGATTGCGCCCTTGATTGTCAGACTGGGATAGAAAATAGTGTTGTGCCGGTTCTCCGAAAAAATATCTTGGGTCCGTTCGGGACCGTAGGCCGATTCCATCGCTTCAACGTAGTCCGGGATATCCGAGTAGGCGGAGTGGATGCTGACCTTGCCACCCGAGTAGCTGTGCCCGTAGTCAAACGCATGTAAGCCCATGGTGTCGAAAAAGGAATAGCCGCCGGAGAACGGCGCCAGAATCTCGATCGCCGCGGGCACCGGCGCGTCTTTCGAAAGCATCTTTTTTGCCGTAGTACGTGCAGTCATGCTCGATGACTGATGCACTTTCATCGGGTGCATCAGGTCGTTGAGGTTCTCGACAAATAATTTCCAGTTGGAATCGTGCATGTATCGCAACACGCCGCCGGTAATTTCAAGCTCGCCAGCTGGCGCTCGGTCTGCCAAGTTATCGATGGAAGCGTCGACGCCAACCAGCCATTCTCGGAGCTCCGGGCCGTCCGGCGAGAGGCTGGCGAACACGAAGCCGCGATAGCTACCTACGCGGGCGACACTGCGCATACTGGATTGCGGGTCGTTACGGTCAAAACGCGTGCCGTCGTAACCCTTTTCGAGGGGGATCGACTTCAAAGAGCCATCCGTGTCATAGCACCAGCCATGATAGCCGCAGCTGAACTGTTGGACGTTGCCACAGGTGTCACCGACCAGCATGGCACCCTTGTGCGCGCAACGGTTGTAGAGAACTTTAACCTTAGTGTCTGTGTGCCGGAACATGATCACGGGTTGACGGCCGATAACGGTCGCATAGTAATCACCCGGATCGGGCACCTGGCTGTCGTGACCAACGTAGATCCAGGTATGCTCGAAGATGCGTTCCATCTCTAACTGAAAAATCGTAGGGTCCGTGTATATACTGCGATGGACGCGGTCAGGTTCGACCAGCTTGCCGACATCGACATCGACATCGAGATCTGCACTCATCGTTCGGTCCTTTTTTCCATTCAGGCAAATATTTTAGCCTAAAGAAGTTCAGTAACGCTTGTACATTGGGGTATTTAAGGATTGCAATTCGGGCCGAACCGCGATCCCTGCTTTGATCAGTCGATCACAGTACCAAAGAGCCGACGCTGGCTCCGCCACACACGTACAGGGTCTGGCCGGTTATAAATCCACTGTCTGGCGACAGTAGGAATAACACGGCGTGGGCCACGTCTTCCGCTGTGCCCAGGCGCTTGACCGGTATTTGCTTTGCCAGTTCGGCCTTCTTGGGACTGTCTGCGGGAATAATCTCGTGAAACATGTCGGTGATGATCGGCCCAGGCGCCACGACGTTAGCTGTGATCCCGTGCGGACCTAACTCCAAGGCCCAGGTGCGGGTCATGCCAATCATTCCAGCCTTGGTAGCCGAGTAGGCGGTTCGGGTCTCGAGCCCTAGAGCGCCGCGCGACGAGACGTTGACGATGCGACCGAAACCGGCTGATTTCATGGTTGGCAGAGCTGCCTGCGCGAAGGCGATGCCGGCATACAAATGGAGATTGCTCAAGTAGTCTAGATCGGCGGCCTTAACCTCACCGAGTAGTGCCGGACGGATGACGCCCGCATTGTGAACTATATTGGTGATCGCAAATTGATCGACGACCTGTGCCGCAACAGCGTCAGTTGCCGGCTTGTCGGCTAAGTCTGCCTGAAAGAAGTGGAGATTCGGGTCCTTCCAGTTGGGCGCCCGTCGAGCCACGGAAATGACCTGATATCCGTCACCGAGTAAGCGCTTGCAGATGGCCTCGCCACAGCCGGCGCTGCCGCCAGTCACTACTGCACTTCTGTGTTTCATTGATCCACTCCGAATTGGTCAGTCGCTACGGCGTGATGTGTCAGTTGGGGATCTGCCGGCCGTGATTATTCCAATGCCATCAATTCCACTACCGATTTTTCTTCACCAATACCGTTCACCGCCGATTCCGGAACCGCCACCAAGAGCGCGGAACCGCCGTCATCGCGAGCAAACATCACTTGGACCCGTGCATCGCGCCGGTGGCAGGACGCGGCGATGTGCGTCATGAGGACGGGACCGCAATCGAGCTTAACCGTTCCTATCCGCCACGGTAAACGCTCACGGAAGTAGGGCTCGAGGCTGGTGAACAATGTCGTGCAGGCAAGTACGGTTCCTCCGGCATCGATTTTAGCCCATGCTAGTTTGGGACCAAGACAGTGTTTACACAACTCGCGCGGTGGATATTGCACCGTGTTGCAGTCTTCACAAACCTGGAGTTTGAGTCCACCGGTTGGGTCCAAGTGGCTCATTTGTTTACCAACCGGCGTGCGGTTTTGCGGTGGTAGTGCAGAGTTAGACATATTCACTTGCCTTGCTGAATAATCGTCGCCGCCGCGCCTAAACCGCGATCATAATTCACCATGCCAAAACCGCTGATGAGCCCCGTATGGGCATCCTCGACCTGCCCCCCCAACGCCTGACCGGTGACTTGCCGGAGTCCTTCAACGAGTCCAAGGAACCCTCCGGCTGAACCCGCCTGACCGACCGACAACTGCCCGCCCGAGGTGTTGTGTGGTAAGCCACCGCCATCGCAGGTCAGCGGCGTATTCCGTACGAACTGGGCTGCCTCACCTTTCTGGCAGAATCCCAGATCTTCCAACTGGAGCATGGAAACCACCGGGTAGTCGTCATAGGTCTCGATGCAGTCGATACCCTCGGGGCCGAGACCAGCCGATGCATACAGCTGATCGCTGTCAATCGCCCAGCCACCACGTAATTGCACCGCATCGTCAACGTACGCGTTGTGCCGCTCGACGGCTGACAGAATAGTGACATACGGGAGGCCCAGCGACCGGGCGCGATCAACACTCATAACGAGGAAACCGTCTGCGCCAGCGCAAGGCATCACGCAGTCGAATAGGTGTAAGGGTTCGGCGATTGGCCGTGCGTTAAGGTATTCGTCCAGTGACAATGGCTGTCGGAATAGCGCGTAGGGAAACTGCTGCGCATTCGTGCGTTGCGCCACACAAAGCCTGCCGAAATCCTCGCGAGTGGCGCCGTATTCGTCCATGTAAGCCTGCGTGATTAATGCGAACACCGAGTTGGGACCGCCCGCTCCATACGGATAAACGGCGTCTTCGGAAAACCGGCTGAAGGTTGCTACCAGTTGCCGAAAACTGCCAGGATGACACGTGTCGCCGCCAATGCACGCAACGATTTCTGCATCTGCTGCTTGGACGGCCCGCGCCGCTCGGCGCATGGCAATTACGCCGCTGGCCCCGCCCATTGGCAGATGCTCCAGCCACCGTGGCGACATCGAAAAATGCTCTGTTAATGCGACGACAGAGTCGGGTGCCAGCGTGAAGCTGGACACGGCAAGGCCATCGATGTCTGCTTTTTCGATACTTGCCGCCTTAATCATCTCGGCGAGTGCGCGACCGATGAACCAGGTCGCGCCGCGTTCACTGTAGCGTGTATACGGAATCGTGATCGGAGCTGTCACTGCCACGCCGTCATAGGGCTTGGATGTGGTACCCATCGGTTCAAGCGCTCGGCGTTTCAGGCTTGCGGCGCCGTTTCTGTGAGCGTAAATCGAAACATTCGCCGTTTTCCAGCAACTCTGCGCAAAGACGTTTGACTTCGCCACGCTGGATTTTCTGAGATGTGGTCATCGGCAATTGCTCAACAAAGGCGACGTAACCCGGCGCTTTGAAATAGGCTAGCGCGCCAAGCGTGAAACCAACGATGGCTTCGGCAGTTGCCCTAGTCGCATCGGTTTCTGGTGCCAGCATGATACAAGCCATCACTTCTTCGCCGCGGATCGCGTCAGCTACCGGTGCCACCGCGCAATTGTGCACCGCTGCTTGTTGCAGCAGCGCAGCCTCGACCTCCAGGGCAGCGATATTCTCGCCGCTACGACGGATGACGTTTTTGCGGCGATCTACGAAGTAAAAAGAGCCTTCGGCATCGGTCCGAACGACATCGCCGGTGTGAAACCACCCACCGGACCAGGCATACGCGGTTGCGGTTTTATCTTTGTGGTAACCCGAGAAAAAATTCCGTTCTGGACGCTCACCCGTTGCCCTCACCAGCAACTCGCCGGGTTGATCTGTCGGCGTTTCATTGCCGTTCTCGTCGACCAGACGGTACTCAAGCGTCGACGGAGCCTTGCCGAAGCAACGCGTTCCGACTTGTCGGGGCTCATGGCTGGCTGCAATGCAAGCGCCGGCCCCGGTTTCGGTCATCGCCCAGGCCTCGATCAATGGAAAGCCAAAGCGCTGTTCAAACGCCAGATGGTGACGGACATCGACGCCGGCCCCAAAACCGAATTTTATTTGTTCTGCAAAATTTTCGTTTAGAGAAGCTGGCAGATTGAGCAGCATTGCCGGCATGACACCCAGATAATGCACGATTGTCGACCGCGAGTCCCTTACGCTTTGCCACCATGTGGAAGGATGGAAACGGTCGAGTTGGACGATGCAGCCGCCCGTCATGATCATTGCCATCGTTGAGCAAGCAAGAGAATTCATGTGGTTGACGGGCAGAGGCGTAATTAAACGCTCCTGACCGGGCTCCAGGGCGCAATATCCCCCCTCGTCTTGGTACCACTGACCGAGTCCGATGAAATACTCGTTAGAGATCACGCACCCTTTGGGTTGGCCGGTGGTCCCGGAAGTGTAGAGCAGAGCCGCCTCAGTGGTGTTGCTCGCAGCTTCGGTGCGCGAAGGCGTAGGCGCTGCGGGTAGTTTAGGAA
>JAYZJE010000045.1:0-5435 GCA_036164895.1 Pseudomonadota bacterium | reverse complement strand
ACGGTTAGGTCAAATTCAATGTAATCGCCATTTACCCGACTCACCTCAAACAACTCCACCACCTCTATCGAGTTGAGGTAGTTTTTCAACTGTCCATAGTGTTCTAGGGTTTTGACGCCGGCAACGCTGAGCCGGATTTTATCTACTGAGTCAGCAGTGGTTGCAAGGCGTCCGCCCAGCCAGTCCGCGGTTCCGTTCGGGCCGTCGGCGAGATCGCCTTGCCAGTCCGTTCGATCATTTCCATACAGTAAAGTCCAGCGGACCTGCCGACCCGGGGCCGCCGCATTCCGTGCCCTGCCGATCAATACAACTTCCACGCCATACCGAGCCGACGCAGCCATCACTGTGTCGCGGAAATCGCCCCACAATTCCGCAAACGACAGACGCGACAAATCTTCGGCATCCATCAGCGGCAGCAGCATAGGCACACCCCGGCCTTCAGCGGCTTCCATGATGACAACGCGCGCTTTGTCCGCTTGCTCGATGTCTACCGTTAGCGACTCGTCAGGCCAAATCGGCAACCCACTGGTTGCAGATTCAGCAGACAAAATACTGCGCCGCCCCCTGCCGGCATCCAGAGCCAACCAGATGAGAACCTCCGGACGGTCTGCGCCCCATACCGGCTGTCCCTCGCCATCCAGAACACGCTTGATCGCGTTACGTCTGAATTGGACCCAGATCGTCTCCTGATCTTCCCGGCGATGCAGTTGCACGACTTGCTCCGGGTCGGGGAAGAACCTCATCAGATAGTCCGGTGCGGAGGCATCCCGGCGACCAGTCACTTTGACCAACACCTTGCCAAGGGCGTCATTGAACGTATCATTTGACGGATCGGGAGATTCTGCCGGCAACGCGACGCTAGCAGCATACAGATTCCTGACGGGTACCGCTGTCGCAGGGCGGCTAGCCAACAATATCAACCATACGGCACTGATCACCGGCAGGAAAAGTGTGCCGCCCACTATACCGGCGGCCGCTACCCGTTTCATTATTCGCGACCGATGCATATAAACTATTATACCGTCGCCCTCGGTTAATGGGCCCAGCGGGCTTTTCTAGGCATTTATCAGAATGAGCATGAAAAAACCAACTACCTCTCGTGATGCCGGCGTTGACATCGACGCCGGCAACGAGCTCGTCGAACGCATCAAACCGCTGGTCGAGTCCACGCGGCGCGATGGTGTTCTTGGCGGTATCGGCGGGTTCGGCGGCTTGTTTGAACTGACCGGCGAGCGCTACAAACAACCGGTGCTCGTGGCTGGAGCAGACGGGGTCGGCACCAAGCTAAAATTGGCTATCGAACTTGAGTTGCATAACACCGTGGGTATCGACCTCGTCGCCATGTGTGTAAACGATGTCATAGCTCAAGGTGCCGAGCCTTTGTTCTTCCTAGATTACTACGGCTGCGGTCGATTGGATGCGGCGGTCGCGGCATCGGTCATCGAGGGAATAGCGGAAGGTTGCCGTCAGGCAGGAGCGGCACTGCTCGGCGGAGAGACCGCTGAAATGCCCGGCATGTACCAGGAACCGGATTATGATCTCGCCGGTTTTTGTGTTGGCATCGTGGAGAAGGATGCAATCATCGATGGCACCTTGATTAGCGCCGGCGACAAGCTTGTCGGCCTGACCTCCTCCGGACCGCACTCGAACGGCTATTCGCTGATCCGTAAGCTGCTGGCCGACAGCGGGAAGTCCGCGAAAAGCAGCTGGCACGGTAACACGCTCGGACAGGAGCTGTTGTCCCCGACGCGCATCTATGTGAGGGCAATCCTCAAATTGCTCGACACCTGTCCAGTTCACGGAATCGCCCATATAACCGGTGGCGGCTTGCCCGACAACCTAGAACGGATACTCCCGCCGTCCATCGATGTGCATGTGGAACCAACAGCTTGGCAACGCCCGCTCATTTTTGACTGGCTGCAGGATCAAGGGCGGATTGAAACTGGCGAAATGTACCGGACCTTTAACTGCGGCATAGGCATGGCCGTCATTATCCCGGAGCATTGCGTTGACGAGGCTGTTGCATTACTGATGGGTGAAGGCGAAACCGCGTCGGTTATCGGCGAGGTGGTAAAAGGCGGCGGACAGGTGCATATCCCGTCATGACCGTGGGCCACGGCCGCAAAACCATCGTTCTGATATCCGGCAACGGCACCAATTTGCAGGCAATCATCGACGCAATTCAGGCGAATGAGTTGTCTATCTGCCTGGTCAATGTGCTGAGCGACTGCCCGGAAGCTTATGGGCTTGAGCGCGCGCGTGCTGCTGGCGTGCCGACCGCCGTCGTAGATTACCGTAAGTGCGCCGACCCAGCCGAGTTCAAGCGCCGGCTCAGTGACCAGCTAAGCATCCTGCAACCGGAACTAATCGTGCTGGCGGGGTTCATGCGCATACTTCCCGACGACCTGGCAAAGCACTATCACGGACAAATCTTGAACATTCACCCCTCACTGCTGCCTAAATACCGAGGCCTGCATACTTACCGCCGCGTGCTCGAGGCAGGCGACGCATGGCATGGTTCGACAGTGCACTTCGTCACTCCGCAACTGGATGCCGGTCCACCGATTATTCAGTACCGCGTAAAAATCCATGATAACGAGACCGAACAGAGTCTTGCTGCACGCGTACAGGCTGGCGAATACATTATTTATCCGCGCACCATCGAATGGATTGCAGAAAACAGACTGGATTTGCGCGGCGACATTGTCTGGTTGGACGGCCGACCGTTGCCGGACCCGGTGATCGTTGCAGAAGAACATGCCGGACCGATTTAAGCTCTTTTTATGGATCGGGTTGGGACTCGCGTATACGGCCCTGGCGCAGGAAGAAACCTCCATGCCCCAGCTTACCGGGTTCGAACTTACCTACAAGATCCAAGCGTATGGTTTCTCGATCGGTGAAATGCAGATCAGCCTGACAAAAACCGATGATGCCAACACCTACATTTACCAAAACCGGACCCGGGCACTCGGCATCGCAAAAGCATACCGCTCAGAAGTAGTCTCTGAAACCAGCCGCTTTCGCGTCACTCAGGCCGGGCTGGTGCCCACACAGTATGATCTCAACGACGGCACGGACAACCCCGATGACGACACTCACATCACCTTCGACTGGAATGCGGGTGTTGCAGACAGCTTGCATGAGGGCAAACAAAAGCATATCGAAATCGAACTCGGCACGCTTGACCGCATGTCAGCAGACCTAGCAGCAATATTGGATCTTCAAGCCGGACATAAACCGGAACGCTACCAGGTCATCCATCGCAATAAACTTCGCATCTACAAATTCGAATATCTGGGGGAAGAGGATGTCAAGACCCCGGCAGGTACATTCAGTACGGTCAAATACCGGCGCCAGCGTCCGGAATCAAAAAGCAGCGGCATTATCTGGTTTGCGCCGGCGCTGTGTTACCACGTGGTCCAGATCGAAAGCCGGCAAAACGATAAAAAGACGTCATTAACAAAAATACAGGCGCACCTGATCGAGTCGGGCTGCGCACCCGAACAGTAAGTTCAACAACTCACGCGGTTAAAAATTCAGGTCTTGGGCAGCGTGACGCCAGTCTGACCCTGGTATTTGCCGGCGCGGTCGGCGTATGACACCTCACATTCTTGGTCGGCTTCAAAAAAGATCATCTGGGCGACACCCTCATTGGCATAAATTTTTGCCGGCAACGGCGTCGTATTTGAAAACTCCAGCGTCACATAGCCTTCCCACTCCGGTTCCAGCGGCGTGACGTTGACGATGATGCCGCAGCGAGCATAAGTGGACTTACCAAGGCAAATGGTCAATACATTCCTCGGTATGCGGAAAAATTCGACCGTGCGGGCCAAAACAAAGGAATTCGGGGGAATGATGCAAACGGCATCGTGCATGTCAACAAAACTGCTTTCATCAAAGGCTTTCGGGTCGACAATGGCGGAATTGATATTGGTGAATACCTTGAAGTCAGCCGCACAACGCACGTCGTATCCGTAGCTCGATGTACCGAAAGACACCACGCGCCCCGAGCCGTTCGTCCGGACTTGCTCGGGCTCAAACGGTTCGATCATGCCGCACTCTTTGGCCATTTTACGAATCCAGCGATCAGACTTGATGGTCATTGGCCTCCTCCACCACAATTTTGGGGAAAGCCCCTTTGTACTCCCTAGGACGAAGTGACAGCTGGCCAGAAGCGTACCGCGCAATCTCACGGAATTCCCCCGCTAGATCGCGACTCGTATCGCGGATGACGGACGGTAACCCTTCGTCCGTTTCCTGACGCAAGCGAATATCGAGCGGCACTCTGCCAAGCAGGGGCACATTCCGCTCCTCAGCCATACGCGCACCGCCACCTTCGCCGAACAGCGGCGTCACGTAACCACAATCCGGACAAACAAAGGAACTCATATTCTCGACGATACCCAGCACTTCCACATTGACCTTGCGAAACATCTCCAAGCCCTTCTGGGCATCGAGCAGTGCGATGTCCTGTGGCGTCGTCACGATTATCACCCCACTAACCGGAACGCGTTGACTCAGAGTCAGCTGAATATCGCCGGTGCCGGGCGGCATATCGACAATCAGGTAATCGACATCCTGCCAGCGCGTTTGAAACGTCAATTGATTTAACACCTGTGTCACCATTGGCCCACGCCACACGGTCGGTTGATTCTCATCAACAAGGCTGCCAATAGAAATCAACTGCAGCCCGTGGGCTTCGACCGGCTCGAAACTTTTGCCATCGCGGCTGCGAGGCTTGGTGCCACTGACACCCAGCATGCGCGGCTGGCTCGGGCCATAGATATCAGCATCGAGTACCCCGACCCGGGCGCCCTCTGCCTTAAGCGCCAGAGCCAAGTTCACGGCAACCGTGGATTTACCAACCCCCCCCTTTCCCGACGCAACGGCGATGATGTTTTTGACCCCGGGCACCGGGCTCAGTGTGCCCTGCACCGCATGGCTCACGATTTTTGAGTGAATTTCGACGTCGACTTGTTTGAAGTGGGTTTCGTGTTGGATCGCAGTCGTAACCTCGTCGGCGAGTTGACAAGCATAGCCAGCCGCCGGAAAACCTAGGGTCACGGCGACTTCGAGCCCGTGATTGTGCTCCCGAACTTCCACCGGCACCGCCGCCGATAGCAAGTCGGTGCCGAGATAGGGCACCTCAACCCGGGCCAGGGCGGGTTCAAGTTGTTTCTCGATACCGGCTCGCATAATTTGTGACGCGTTTGACGGTATTCAGACCCGCCAAAGCGCGACATTGTACCCCAACAGTCCAGGGCTGGTGCCCGGAAAATATAGCCCGAAAACAGCACCGCCCAGATGGGGATCTTCACCATGGGTACCTCGCATACAAACGGCTCGGCCCAACTATGGACTAGATTGTGAATGTCTAACCCCTAGAGAAGCAGCCGCTTGTTTAAGCCATGCTAGCTAGTCCGATGCGCGGAATC
>JAYZJE010000044.1:0-8687 GCA_036164895.1 Pseudomonadota bacterium | reverse complement strand
TGATTTCAGTTTTTATCGTGGCCTGTGGCGGAATTAGCGAAGGTGGGAGGTTTCAGGACGAAGCTGCTTCAGCGCAGCTGTCCCAGAGCGATCAGCAGATTGCGGATGCGATGGCCGAAGAGCACGGTGAAGAGGAGCCGGTCGCGACGCCTGCGGCTACGACACTACCAGCGCACCCGGTTATCACCGAGTCCATCGCCTATGGCGAACTCGAGGGTCAAAATCTGCGGGGCTACCTATCTATGCCGTCTGGCACAACCGGGCCGCTACCGGGGTTGATCGTGATCCACGAGTGGTGGGGGCTTAACGACAACGTCAAACAAGCAGCCGAGCGGCTGGCCGCGGAAGGGTATGTGACACTGGCCGTAGACCTGTATAACGGTAAGGTTGCCGAGGTCCCGAAGGAGGCCATGCAGCTCAGCCAGGGGCTGATGAAGCAACCGGAGCCGGGCGAAAAGAATCTTGTGGCGGCCTATGAATACCTCGAACAAACCGTGGGTTCACCGCGCATCGGTGTCATCGGCTGGTGCGCAGGTGGCCGCTGGTCGCTGAGAACGGCACTGCTGTTGCCTGAGCAAATTGATGCATCGGTCATCTACTACGGTAACGTCACTGATGACGAAACCCAGCTCGCAACGCTGAACATGCCGATTCTGGGGCTGTTCGGCGCCAAAGATCCGGTCGTCAAACTCGAAAACGTGCGGAAGTTTCAGGCTGTAATGGATCGCCTGAATAAACCAGCGAGTATTCAGGTGTATTCGGACGCCAATCACGGGTTCGCGAATCCGAGCGGTCAGGCTTACAACGCGTTGGCTGCCGAGGATGCTTGGCAGAGGACGGTCGCGTTCCTGCAGGAGAACCTCGCGTCGGAGTAGCTTCTCTTTGGGGTCCGATCAGAAGGGTTCGGGCCTCACGCGATGGCAAGTCTGCCATCAGATCCGGCCACGCGGGTTCCCGGGTCTACTGATTCGGGAACGCTCAATGTAGGGCGGCGCGGATTTTTTGCCCAACCATAATGCTCGCTTCGAACTTGGCAAGCTCGTGTAGGCGAGGATAGACCGCATCCTCATCGACTTCTCTCAGCAGTAAGTGCACAAATTGGTGGGCGTGTTTGATCTCGCTGTTCCACAATTTTGTATAAAACGATTTGAGTTCGGGGTCCTCTAACGCTTCCGCAATCAAGCTGAAGCGCTCTGCACCGCGGGTTTCAATCAACGACGAGATCAGCATGCGGTCGATAAATCGGTCGTCGCGGCCGTGACGGGCTAGCGCGATCAGTTCATTGACGTATGGATCCGGAGAATCTTTATAAAATCGTATCCCGCGTTTTTCCATGAATTGATAGGCTTCACCAAAATGCTGCAATTCTTCCTGTGCCAGCTTGATAAGGTCGGGGATGATTTGTGCACGGTCCGGGTACTTCACGACCAGGCTTATAACCAACGCGCTGGCTTTGCGTTCGCAGTTGGCATGATCAACCAGAAACGCGTCAAAATCAGCCAATACCGCATCGACCCATTCGGTAGGCGTAGCTGCCAGCAACTTGACCGATTTTCTTGCCATACGTTTAAGTCAGGCCTTTGTGAATGAATCCGATTGCTATTAATAAACGGGCTTTAGGCAGTCATTCTGTCATCGAACGCTATTTGACCCGGCACCGATTGTACCCACCACAGCTCGAGGATGAACCGTCTGTAGATCTCGGTCTTGCCGTCGTTATTCCCTGTTATGCGGAGCCGGCGATCGATGCGACGCTGGAATCGCTGGCCGCGTGTACGCTGCCGGACTGCGCGGTCGAAATCATCGTAGTTATCAACAGCCCGGAAGCCGGGTCACCCGAGGTGCATGCAGCGAATCAGCGCAGCCGCAGCGAGGTAGAGAAATGGAATCATAATTTTGCTGCTGGCCCTTTACGATATCGGGTGCTCAATTTCCCGTCACTGCCGTCACGTCACGCCGGCGTTGGGCTGGCGCGCAAGCTTGGCATGGACGAGGCGGTTGCACGGTTTGCTCGTACTCCGGCCGCCAACGGTTTTATTGTATCGCTGGATGCCGACTGCACAGTTGATTCGGCCTACCTGCAAGCCATTGTCAACCATTTTACCAAACATCCCGCCTGTCCTGGTGCGTCGATTTATTTCGAACACCGGCTAGAGCAGGCTGAAAATCCGATATGGCGCCGCGCGATAGCCAATTATGAACTGCATCTGCGCTATTACGTTGCCGGCATGCGGATGGCCGAATTCCCTTATGCGTTCCACACGGTTGGTTCGGCAATGGCGTTCCGCGCTGAAACCTATGCACGGCAAGGTGGCATGAACAGGCGCAAAGCAGGGGAAGATTTTTACTTCATCCAGAAATTAGCCGCGCTGGGTGGCTACGCTAATATTGTCAGCACAACCGTTTATCCAGCGGTTCGTAGTTCTGATCGCGTTCCCTTCGGCACGGGTCCCGCGCTGAGGCAAGCGAGCAATTCATCCACGGGGCTGCAAACCTACCCGGTACAGGTGTTTTTCGACCTGCAGGTGTTCTGCCAGGCTGTGGCAAAATTGCCGGCCGACAGGTTAAACGTTGATATAACGAATTGTTCGCCGGCGTTGCGCAAATTTCTCGCCGAACATGACTTCGATCGGAGACAACAGGAAATACGTTGCAACGTTTCATCAACCGATAGCTTTCGTAAACGGATATTCCAGTGGTTCAATGCCTTCCAGTTTATGAAATTTGCAAATTTTGCGCGCAAAAATTTTTATGCTTCGACAGATGTGGTCGATGCGGCGGCTGAGTTGCTTGCCCACTTGGATCCTCAGGGCAGCGCACCAATTGACGGCGAAGCGCTTCTGGAACACTACCGTGCCGTGGACCGAGTCGCCGGGGCTGGCTTTAGCAGGTCGGAAATCGGCTAGAATATGGGCACGCGTGTGGTAATAAGTTCCTGGTGCCGGACTGCGGACACTAAAAACACGGTGCTGCCTGGACCAGCCTGATCAGGCCAGGCACACATGAGACGCAGGGGAATTTTGAATGAAGCTGATTGCGGCGATCGTCAAACCGTTTCGCCTCGACGATGTGCGTAATGCATTGTCCGAGGTCGGAGTCAGCGGCATGACTGTGACAGAAGTCAAGGGCTTTGGGCGGCAACGCGGGCACACTGAATTGTATCGCGGGGCTGAATACGTGGTCGATTTTCTGCCGAAATTGAAGATTGAAATCGCAGTCGGCGATGAATTCGTCGAGCGGGCAATCGAAGCGATTACTGCGGCAGCGCGAACGGGTAAGGTGGGTGACGGAAAAATATTCGTCACCGATCTCGAACAGGCACTGCGTATCAGGACGGGCGAGGTAGGGGACAACGCACTGTAGCCCTATAGTGACCTAGGCTGCTGCAGCAGCCTGGTAAAACAATAAATTAAATGCGGGGGATCTGACATGCTACGGCTGACCGAGATGGCGTGCTGGTTGATTTTCTTATTGATAGTTGTTCCGACCGCTGCGGTTGCGGCTGAGGTTGATTCCGGTGACACCGCTTGGATGCTGACGGCAACGGCTTTGGTGCTATTCATGACCTTGCCTGGGCTCGCGCTGTTCTATGGAGGACTGGTGGGCACGAAAAATGTGTTGTCAGTGCTAATGCAGTGTTTTGCGATCGCCTGTATGGCTTCGCTGCTCTGGGTTTGCATTGGCTACAGCCTTGCGTTCGTCGGCGACGGCAGCGTGATTGGTGGGTTCGGCAAGCTGTTCCTGTCTGGTGTCGGCATCGATGCGGTTAACGGCACGATACCCGAAACCGTGTTTGTTATGTTCCAGATGACCTTCGCCATTATCACCCCGGCGCTGGTCGTCGGAGCATTTGCCGAGCGCATGCGCTTTTCCTCGATGCTGTTGTTTGCCGCGTTGTGGCTGCTGTTAGTTTATGTGCCGGTGACGCACTGGGTCTGGGGTGGCGGTTGGTTGCAAAATCTCGGCTTTATGGACTTTGCCGGGGGTTCAGTTGTGCATGTTAATGCGGGGGTTGCTGCCATCGTCGCGGCGCTGGTTATGGGCCGACGCGAAGGTTTTCCAACGACGCCGATGCCGCCGCACAATCTGCCGATCACGGTAGCCGGCGCCTGTATGCTGTGGGTCGGCTGGTTTGGCTTCAATGCCGGCAGCGCGCTAGCGTCTGACGGGGCTGCTGGCATGGCGATGCTGGTTACGCACATAGGCGCATCGGCAGGGTCGCTGGCGTGGATGACGTCGGAGTGGATCAAGTTTGGCAAACCGAGTGTGCTGGGCATTGTCACCGGCATGGTTGCGGGGCTGGGCACCATCACGCCTGCGTCCGGCTTCGTCGGTCCGGGCGGGGCGCTGGTAATAGGGCTGGTGGCCGGCGTCGCTTGCTTCTGGGCGACGCAGTTGATCAAGCGTCGGTTCGAGATCGACGATTCACTGGACGTGTTCCCGGTTCACGGCGTCGGCGGTTTCATTGGGCTTCTGCTGACCGCGGTATTTGCCGCCTCTTTTGGCGGGCAGGGTTTACCGGAAGGCGCGACCGTTGGTAGTCAACTCCTGGTGCAATTGACCGGTGCCGTTGCAACAATCATCTGGTGTGGGGTCATCACGCTGGTGTTGCTGAAGATTATCGATGCGATTCTCGGCTTGCGAGTGTCGCAAGAAGAAGAGTCCGAGGGACTGGACCTGACCTTGCACGACGAGCGCGGTTACAATTTGTAGCGCACGCCAGTCCATTCAACGGAGCGACGGACCCCTCGCGGACATTCTTTGCGGAAATTTTCGGGAAGAACTCCGAGCTGCCTGCTAGGCGCTCGTGTCCCGGGTCACGTATTTCTGCTGATAGATACGCCAGAAGCGGTAGCCCAGTAACGTTGAAAGGATCAGGCAATAGACCAGCGGTTCAAGAATGTCTTGTTTGACCTGCCAGAAGAAGTGGCAGCAGACCATGATCGCGATCGGGTAAATCAGGTAATGCAATTTCTGCCAGCGTTTGCCCAGGCGCCGTCGCCAGCCTTTGGTTGACGTGACTGCCAGCGGGATCATCAACAGAATGGATGCGGCACCCAGTGTAATGAACTGGCGCTCAATGATGTCTTCTATGATGGCTAGGAAGTCAAACGTCTTGTCCAGCACCAGATAGTTCAGAGCGTGCAGCGAGGCGTAAAAGAACGCAAACAAACCGAGCATCCGGCGCAACTGCAATAACCAGACTATGCCAGTCAGCTGGTGCAGCGGCGATATCGACAGCGTTATCAGCAGGAACCGCAATGCCCAGAGGCCGAGCCAGTCCTGGATCGCCTCGATCGGATTGGCGCCCAGCCCGCCACCGGCTAGACCAAACGCCGCCAGCAGCAGCCAAACAAAGGGTATCAGGCTCCCGACGAACACCAGCGGCTTGATGATCCGCTTGACCTGCCGCAGCGATGGCGACCAGAACCTGAGCTTTGAGCGGGGCACGGCAGTCATGGCCGCCCAGCTTAACCGGAATAGAAAGAATAGGCAGTGCGTCGGCGGTGCCGATCAGAAATTCCGCCGGAGATCCAGATCCTTGTAAATAAACGCGACCTGGTCGGCATAACCGTTGAACATCAGCGTCGGTTGCCTGGGCGTGAACAGCCCGGCGCCGATCCGGCGTTCCGACGCTTGGGTCCAGCGCGGATGATCGACCGTTGGGTTGACGTTTGCATAAAAACCGTACTCATTCGGCGCTTGCAGCGACCAGGTCGTCGGTGGCTTGGTTTCGGTGAAACTGATTCGCACGATCGACTTAATGCTCTTGAACCCATATTTCCAAGGTACGATCAGCCGCAGCGGCGCACCGTTCTGATTCGGCAGTTCAACGCCGTAGACGCCAACCGCCATGATCGTCAGTGGATGCATTGCTTCGTCCATCCGTAGACTTTCAAGGTAAGGCCAGTCGAGAGTGCCAAACAGCCTATCTTGTTCGGGCATTTCGGAGGGACGCACGATAGTTTCGAACGCCACGTATTTTGCGTTCGTGGTCGGTTTGAAACGTTGCAGTAAGTCACCGAGCGGAAACCCGACCCACGGCACGACCAACGACCACGCCTCGACACAGCGTAGGCGGTAGATGCGTTCTTCCAGCGGATGCGGCCCGACGATATCTTCGTAACTGAACGTACCGGTAATTTCGGCTTCACCGTCAATCGTTACCTCCCAGGGTTTCGGTTGGAATTCTTCAGAGTTTCGATGAGGGTCCCTCTTGTCGGTGCCGAACTCGTAAAAATTGTTGTAGGTGGTTATGTCTTCAAAACTGTTTGGTGCCTCATCGGTGCTCAGTGGGCTCGGCGCAATATTCGGAAGGGATACCGCCGGCGCCGCCAGCGCGCCGGAAGGGGTTACCAAAAGCCCTGCCGCGCCAGCCAGTCCCACCGATTGAATAAACATCCGGCGGTTCATGAAGTTACTCTCGGAAGTAATCTCGGATGGTTTTACATCCGGCCCTTTTTTGATCAGCACGCTCCGTCCTCCGAACTGCTCTGTGGATTGGCTGTAAACAACGCAGTACCCCCATCGAGCTCCCTGGAATTATCGCTAAGCTGCCCGGAGGTTACACGCGGCTTTTTGCCGAACATCGATTATGCTCTCTCAAGTCTGTATATATGAGGGTATATTCGCCCTGGCCCGGGTTTGCGACGCAACTTGAGATGTTTAACTGGAAAACAGCGTGTTGAAACTGGCCGTCTATGGTTATCTATTCTGGCTGCTGCTGGCCCTCGGTGGGTGCAGTGGGCAGTCCAAAGATGCCATAACCGTTGCTGGTACGACATTTCCGAACACGATCGGCGAGCAACACTGGCGGACTTTTCAGCAGAATATTCAGGATGCTGGCACAGAAGGTTTGGATCTGCGCATGCTGATCTACGGTCAACTGGGGTCAGAGGAACAAATCGTCTCTGGGCTCAGGCGTGGACGGGTGCATTTCGCGAACCTGTCGGCGTTGGTTGCATCAACAATCGTGCCGGAATTTACGCTGCTGTACGCGCCGTATTTATTCGACAGCGAAGCCGAAGCCGATTACGTCTATGACAACTACCTTACTGAGCTGTTTCGCAAAATGCTGGCCGAACACGACCTGCACTTGTTGACCTGGTACGAGATTGGCTTTTTAAACGTGTACGGGAAAACACCGATTATTGTTCCGGAGGATGCCAGCGGCAAGCGTTTTCGCGTCGGCTCCAGTGAGGCTGCGCGCTTGTTTGCTGAAGCTATCAGCGCCGACGTTATTCCGTTGGGCTATGGTGAAGTGGTGTCGTCGTTACAAACCGGGCTGATCGAGGCCGGTGAAAACTCCATCAGCACGTATGCACGCACTGGCATTGCTGGCGAGGCACCGCATGTAACGTTGACCCAACACTCGTTCGGCATATCGGTGATTGTGACACGCAAGTCTTGGTGGGACTCGCTCAGCAATGCTCATCGGCAATTGTTAACGGGCGCTTTTCCAGCGATCGAAGAAACTCGCCGAGGGGTGCGCATGGAAGCGATGGCCGATCTGGAAAGCGGTATCGAAATGGGGATCGTCGTTCACCAGCCAAGGCTGGCGCAGCTTGAACAGTGGCGCGCTGTAACCGCCGACGTGACCGGCATACTGGTTGAAAGCACTGGCGGCCGATCGGCGGAGATTCTGCAAATCATTGAAGCCGGCAAAAAGGAGTTTGCCATATCGCAAGTGGTTGACTGAAAAACACCGCGTAGCCGCAACCCGATATCATCGATGATTTTCAATCCATAATCAGAACCGCGCTACCAGTGATTGAACCAGCTCGCAGCGCGACCAATGCAGCGTTGGCTTCCTCCAGCGCGAACGTTTGTATCTGCGCGGTGATATTCGCGTTTTGGGCGAGTTCCAGAAACTCTTCACCGTCTTGACGCGTAAGATTAGCCACTGATCGGATTTCGCGTTCACCCCATAAATCGGCATATGGAAAGCTCGGTATGTCGCTCATGTGGATGCCACCGCAAATGACCTTTCCACCCTTTTTTAGATCCTTGAGGGCTTTTGGTACCAGCGCCCCGATCGGCGCGAATATGATTGCGGCATCGAGCGCCTGCGGGGTGGGTTGATCGGAGGCACCAACCCAGGCTGCGCCAAGTTTACCGGCGAACGCTGTGGCTGCCTCATCGCCCGGCCGCGTAAACGCGTAAATCTCACGACCCTGATAAATTGCCGCTTGCGTGATCAGGTGGGCAGCGGAACCGAAACCATATACGCCGACTTTTTTGGCATCGCCGATCAACCGCAGGCATCGGTACCCAATCAGTCCTCCACATAGCAATGGAGCAAGCTGTTCAGCGGGTTGGCTGGAGTCCAATGGAAAGCAAAAACGCGAGTCGGCGAGCATATTCTCGGCATAGCCGCCGTCAACGTGGTAGCCAGTGAACCGGGCATGATCGCAAAGATTTTCGTTATCGGTTGCACAGTATTCGCACTCACCGCAGGTCCACCCAAGCCATGCGGCCCCGACACGTGCACCAACATTGAGCATGGCACAATCGCCGGCCGCGGTAATTTCACCAACGACCTGGTGGCCAGGGATTACCGGGTAACTGATAGCCGGGAGTTCTCCATCGACGAGATGTAGGTCGGTCCTACAAACCGCACAGGCCTGAACCTTGATCAACACCTGGTGATTTTTTGGAACAGGCTTTGGTGTTTCTATCAGCCGAAG
>JAYZJE010000043.1:0-3889 GCA_036164895.1 Pseudomonadota bacterium | reverse complement strand
ACGACAATGCCTTTGTGTGACTCCCGGTCGACCCAAATTACAGCATCAACCAATACGAGGTTGTCTCGCTCGACCAATTCTTCGATTTCGACGCAGAGACCGTAAGGCACTTCCTCCTGAAGTGATTGCATCAGCTTTTCCCGCAAAACCTCCGCGACACGAAACTCTATACTCCTGTCGGTGACTTCTCCCATCGGGTAAAGATATTCTCCCTCAGGAAGGTACGGGGGGATTTGTTGCTTGAGCCGTTCTAGATTACTGCCTTTGAGAGCTGACACCGGAACGATTTCGGCAAAATCACCACGGGCGGCAGTTGCTTCAATATAGGGTAATAGGCCGACTTTCGGTCTGACTTGGTCCACCTTGTTGACAATCAGAATGCACGGCACCCGTGAACCCTGAATGCTTGCCAGAACATGATCGTCCCCGGCCTGCCAGCGCCCTGCCTCGACCACCAAAAAGCAGAGATTCGCGCCGGCCAGCGATCCCCTGGCAGCTCGATTCATCGTGCGATTGATAAGTTTACCGGCCCTCGAAAGAAGCCCAGGGGTGTCGACCAGAACAGCCTGGTAGTCAGGCTCGGTTAGAATTCCTACGATCGCATGTCGCGTCGTCTGGGGCTTCGACGTAACGATACTGACCTTTTGCCCAACCAGAACATTGGTCAGCGTTGATTTACCAACGTTTGGCCGACCAAGAATTGCGACGATCCCGCTACGAAACGCTTTCTTCGCCATTCGCCAGCAACTCCAATGCCAGGCCAGCCGCATTTTGCTCAGCCAATCGCCGGCTTGTGTTCTGCCCAGTGGTTTCCAGGCCCATTGATTGTAATCGACAGACAACCTGGAATTCCTGTAAGTGGGGCGCCCCACTTACGCTGGTTACAACATATTCGGGTGGTGGCAACCCTTGGCCCTGGAGGGTTTCTTGTAATCGCGTCTTAAAATCCTTCAGCGTATCGCCGTCAGGAAAATTCTCAAGCCGACTACCATAGATATTTAGTATCGCGGTTTTGGCGGACTGGTACCCCCCATCAAGAAAAATCGCGCCGAGCACCGCCTCCAGCGCATCTGCCAGAATTGACTGTTTATTGTGGCCTCCGGATTTCAGTTCACCGGATCCCAGTCGCACTAAGTTGCCCAGCTCAATTTCAGCTGCAATATCGGCCAGCATTGGGCGCTTTACCAGGCTCGCGCGAATGCGACTCAAACTGCCTTCATCAGCGTGTGGCCGGGCCCGGTAGAGTTGCTCAGAGACAACTAACCCGAGTACGGAATCACCGAGAAACTCGAGCCGCTCATTATTATTTGAACCGGCGCTGCGATGCGTGACTGCTTGCGCTAATAGGCTCGTAGCTGCAAAGCGATAGCCGAAATGTTTCGCTGCCCAATCGACGTCAGACTTCACCTTAGGATCTCAACCATATCATCGATACTCAGCTAACAGATAACCATTTAGCAAGTAATACACACGTCGATCGTACTTAGCCTGCATAACATAACCTCCGTCCACATTGGTTATCCGAATTTCTAAATCCCTGACACGTGGCGGGATTTTCAATGGCTGTTTCCCCATTGTCTGTTACGCACCACTTGCACTCCTATATTGGAGACTGCTCTAAGTGATTGGCTCGCCTATTCTGTGCCACAACGGAGCACCAGGAAAATCCCAATTCATCCATATGCGTACTGCCTTACCAACCACATTCTCCTTAGGAATAAAGCCGACGCCCGGATAGCGGCTGTCCCTACTGTTATCGCGGTTGTCTCCCATCATAAAAAAGTGGCCGGGCGGCACGGCAAACGTGCCCTCCAAACTCGACTGACGTGGCATCAGCAACACACCATGGCTAACTTGCCCCAGTTGTTCTGTGGCACGGTTCGCGCCCGCAGAATCTTTGCCCCCGTATGGCCCCTCTTGAGCTAGCGAAACAAGTTCACCATTTACTGACAGCCGCTTGTTACGGTAGATAATCTCGTCACCCGGCAAGCCAATGAGGCGCTTTATGTAATTAATGCTTGGGTCGCTCGGTAGTTTAAACACGACCACATCGCCCCTCTTTGGATCTCCAAGATCCATTATTTTTATATTAGTGACCGGGAGTCGGAGCCCATATTTGTATTTGTTGACAAAAATAAAGTCTCCAACCAGTAGCGTCGGAACCATTGAGCTCGAAGGTATACGGAACGGCTCATAAAAAAATGAGCGAACTAACAATACTATCAGCAGGACAGGGAAAAACGAGCGCGCATACTCCACGATTGTTGGTGCCGGACGGGGAATCGGCGCTTCAGCCCTACCCGCACGTCCCTCAGAGGGTCCAACTCGTGCTGCCCACAGCGCGTAGACGGCCCAAATCAAGCCTGTAGCTGCTGTCGCAACCACAAGAACCAAGGAAAAATCAATACCCATCAACTGCTCCTCGAAACACCGATACTATTGGGCATGCAAATATTCAGCGCAAGTAAGGCGCTCATAACTGCAATATTTGGACAACCCCGAGCAGCTCATCGCTATTGTTTATCTCGCCCGACGCGTAGCACGGCCAAAAACGCTTCTTGAGGAATATCCACCGAACCAAACTGCTTCATACGCTTCTTGCCAGCCCGTTGTTTCTCGAGTAATTTCCTTTTGCGGGATACATCTCCACCATAGCATTTTGCTGTGACATTTTTCCTCAATGCTTTAACGCTGGTCCGCGCGATTACTTGAGATCCGATGGCCGCTTGAATAGCCACCTCAAACATCTGCCTAGGAATGAGTTCGCGGAGTTTTTCTGCAAGCGCTCGGCCCCTCACACGAGCGGCATCGCGTCGAATAATCATCGATAAAGCATCAACTTTCTCTTTGTTTATAAGAATATCTAACTTAACAAGATCGCTGGTTCTAAACTCCAAGAAATGGTAGTCAAAAGATGCGAAACCTCGGCTTAAGGATTTCAGCCTATCAAAAAAATCCATCACCAATTCTGCAAGTGGGAGTTCGTATTCAAGGCTCGCCTGATGACCAAAATGTTGAAGTTTTTTATGAACACCTCGCCTTTCCACACAAAGCTGCATGATTCTGCCGAGATGCTCTGGGGGCATCAGTATATTAACTGCAACATAGGGCTCTCTGATCTCCAGCAGATTGGATGCTGGTGGCAAGTCTGCCGGATTGTCGAGACGGATAATATCTCCTCCACTGGTCTCAACCTCGTACACTACCGTTGGCGCCGTACTGATTAGCTCCAAACCATACTCCCGCTCCAACCGTTCCTGAACGATCTCCATGTGCAGCGTGCCAAGAAAGCCACAACGGAAACCGAAACCCAATGCCGATGACGATTCAGGCTCGTATTTTAATGCGGCGTCATTCAAATGCAGTTTGGCCAGCGCGTCTCGAAACGCTTCAAAGTCCTCGGTGCTAACTGGAAATAGCCCCGAAAAAACGCGCGGCTTGATTGCCTGAAAGCCTGGCAGTGGTTCAGCGCATGCATCCACATTAAGGGTAATGGTGTCACCGACCGGCGCCCCATCAATTTCCTTGATTCCCGCAATCATGTAGCCGACCTCACCCGCGCCGAGGACATCACGCTGCTCCGGTTTCGGCGTAAACACGCCCAAGTCGTTTACCACGTGGCTGCGTCCTGTAGACATGACAGTTATACGTTTACTCAACTGCAATTCGCCATTGATCACACGAATCAGTGACACGACCCCGACGTAACTGTCGAACCATGAATCTATAATCAGAGCCTGCAATGGACCAGCAGGATCTCCCGACGGTGGAGGAATACTGTCCACAATGTTATCCAGAAGTTCGCGCACACCCTGGCCAGTCTTGGCACTAACCAAAGCCGCATCTTTGGCATCGAGCCCAATAACCTCCTCGATTTGATTAATGGCCC
>JAYZJE010000042.1:0-3882 GCA_036164895.1 Pseudomonadota bacterium | reverse complement strand
CCGACCATGGTTGGATATACGGTGACGTTTTTTGTTTACTGGGTTTCTTTGCGTACAGACATCCTTGGTACTGGGCTTACAGATTCTCCAAACTGCACAAGCAACTAGAACATGGCATCAGCAGGCGCACAAAGCTCCAGTGAGTATATCCAACATCACCTGCAAAACCTGCAGCTGTGCCAAACCGATGCCGGATGGGTTTGGAACGAATGCTCCGGCAAGTTCTGGGCGCTTAACGTCGACTCCATGGTTTTCTCGGTCGTGCTTGGGTTGACTCTGTCGGTTCTGTTCAGACACGTGGCGAAAAACGCCACTATCAGCAATCCCGGTAAGCTGCAGGCTATGATCGAACTGGTCGTTGGTTTTGTCGACACCAGTGTCCGCGAAACCTTCCAAACCAGTAACCGGTTGATTGCTCCATTGGCCCTGACGATCGTTGTATGGGTGTTTTTAATGAACCTGATGGACCTAATCCCAGTCGATTGGCTTCCTGGGGTTGCGCACCTGATCGGTATCGAGCGCCTTAAGGTTGTGCCGACGACCGACCCAAACATCACGTTTGGAATGTCCATCTCGGTGTTCGTGCTGATTCTCTTTTTCAGTCTGCAGGTCAAGGGCATTGGTGGATTTCTCGGTGAACTGACGATGCAGCCGCTGAATCCGAAGGAACTCGGGGTACCAAAGTTCCTGTGGCCGCTGGTTATGGCGTTCAATTTCATCTTGGAAACGGTGGCGCTGCTGGCGAAACCGTTATCTCTGTCGCTACGGTTGTTCGGCAACATGTATGCCGGCGAACTGATGTTTATACTTATTGCGCTGCTTGGTATTTGGCAGTTGCCGCTGCATTTTGGTTGGGCCGTGTTCCATATCCTTATCGTTACGCTGCAGGCGTACATATTCATGATTCTAACCATCGTTTACCTGAGTCAGGCACACGAATCACATTAGAGAGTTGGATTTTTTTGAATGATGCTTTGTTAGGAGCAAATGATGGAAATTGTAATTGGTTTAACCGCGATTGCCGTCGCAATCCTGATCGGATTTGGTGCACTGGGTGTTGGCATCGGCATGGGTCTACTCGGTGGTCGCTTCCTCGAGGGTAGCGCGCGTCAGCCCGAGCTGGCGCCGATGTTACAGACCAAGATGTTTCTGGTCGTCGCGTTGTTGGACGCAGTCGCGATGATCGGTGTAGGCATCGCTTTGTTTTTTGCGTTTGCCAACCCGTTCGTCGGGCAATACTTGGATGCCCTAGAAGACCTGTCGGAAGACACGGTTGAAGAAACCGCATCTGAGTAAAGCAGCGGTCGCGCATTCACTCCCTATTTTGTTGATCAAAGGAGTAAGCAGGTGGACTTAAATGCCACAATGATCGGGCAGACAGTCGCGATGATCGTGTTCGTGTGGTTTTGTATGCGGTTTGTTTGGCCACTGATTATTAACATGATCGAGCAACGCCAGACGCAAATCGCGGACGGACTCGCTGCAGCTGAAGAGGGGTCACATTCGCTCGAAAAAGCGGAGGTCGAAATTGCTGGCATGATCGAGAAAGCCCGGACACAGGGGCGGAACATCATTGACGAAGCGAACACCCGCGGTGGCGGCATCGTTGATGAAGCCCGGACCGAAGCGGGGCGGGAACGCGAACGCATCCTCACGGCGGCCCATGCCGAGGTTGAGCAAGAAGTGAACCGGGCCCGAGAAGAACTACGTGGCCAGGTTGCCAGTATTGCGGTCGCCGGAGCGGAGCGAATTATCGCTAAAGAAATCGATGCGACTACGCATAAGAATTTGCTGGACAAGCTGGCGGCGGAGATCTAGGAACGAAGATGGCTGAAAACGCTGCTATTGCACGGCCCTACGCCCAGGCAGTATTTGAACTAGCGGACGATACAGCCCTGCTAACTCAATGGTCCAACGTATTGCGCGCCGCCGCGACCGTAGTGGCTGACTCTGAGATAGCGCTGTTGATTAGCAGACCCGGCATTGATCGGACGGCGCTGGTTGAAATCATTTTCGATGTGACCGCGCAGGCTATTGATGGCGGTAGCAAAAACCCGCGCGAATTCCGCAATTTGCTGCGACTGCTCGCCGACAACGGGCGGTTGCCGGCGCTAGGTGACATCGCCCAGCGCTTCGAAAAACTCAAGGCCGAGGTGCAGAATCGTATCGACGTCGTGTTGATCGCAGCCAACCCGGTCGATGAGGCCCGGCAGGTTAGGATCGCTGGCGCGCTTAAAAAGCGCTTGGGGCGCGAAGTGAATATGCATTTTCAACTGGACGAAACTCTTATAGGTGGCGCGCGACTCCAGGCCGATGACCTGGTGATTGACGGTTCAGTGCGCATTGGCCTGGAGAAACTCGCCAGTGCTTTGACGAACTAGAGGACTAATTAGATGGCAATCAAAGCTTCTGAAATCAGTGATCTGATTAAAGAACGCATCAAGAATTTTGAGAGTGCGGCCGAGGCCCGTGATGTTGGTACCGTGGTTGCAGTGACGGATGGCATTGTGCGTATTCACGGGCTGGGCGCTGCGCAATACGGGGAAATGCTCGAGTTTTCCGGCGGTACTTACGGTCTCGCACTGAATCTCGAGCAGGATTCAGTTGGTGCGGTTGTCCTAGGTGAATATAAGCACATTACCGAAGGGGATCCGGTCAAGACCACCGGGCGTATTCTTGAAGTGCCGGTTGGCGAAGCGTTGCTGGGTCGGGTCGTCGATTCCCTAGGCAACCCAATCGATGGTCGTGGAGAGATCAAAGCTGAAGCGCGTTCGCCGGTCGAAAAGGTTGCTCCGGGCGTCATCACTCGGCAGTCTGTGTCGGAGCCTGTGCAAACTGGGCTCAAGCCCATCGATGCAATGGTGCCAATCGGGCGCGGGCAGCGCGAGTTGATCATCGGTGACCGGCAAACCGGCAAAACGGCGCTCGCGGTTGACACCATCATCAACCAGGTTAGTTCTGGCATCAAGTGTATCTACGTCGCCATCGGTCAGAAAAATTCGTCGATTGCCAACGTTGTCCGCAAACTCGAAGAATTTGGCGCGATGGAACACACTACCGTTGTTGCCGCGGCGGCCGCGGAGTCGGCGGCAATGCAATATATCGCTCCGTATTCCGGCTGCGCTATGGGTGAGTATTTTCGCGACAAGGGTGAAGACGCACTGATTATTTATGACGATTTGACCAAGCAGGCTTGGGCTTATCGCCAAGTGTCGCTGCTGCTGAGGCGGCCGCCAGGCCGTGAGGCCTACCCGGGCGACGTTTTCTACCTGCACTCGCGGTTGCTGGAACGGGCAGCGCGAATTAACGAAGCCGAGGTTTCACGACTGACGGATGGCAAGGTTACGGGTCGGACGGGTTCGTTGACGGCGTTGCCGATCATTGAAACACAGGCCGGCGACGTGTCAGCGTTTGTGCAAACAAACGTTATTTCAATTACAGACGGTCAAATATTTCTTGAGACCGATTTATTCAACGCTGGTATCCGTCCGGCGATCAACGCCGGTCTGTCGGTCTCGCGAGTTGGCGGCGCGGCTCAGACGGAGATTATCAAGAAACTTGGCGGCGGAGTTCGGCTGGCCTTGGCGCAGTACCGTGAACTGGCGGCGTTCGCTCAGTTTGCATCTGACCTTGACGAGGCGACGCGCAAGCAACTCGAGCGTGGCCAGCGAGTGACCGAACTGATGAAGCAAAAGCAGTATTCACCGCTGACGGTTGGCGAGATGGCCGTATCGCTTTATGCGGTCAACGAAGGTTATCTCGATGACGTCGTAGTTGGCAAAGTCGTCGCGTTTGAAGCAGCGTTGCACGGTCATGTGCGTGATAAGTTCGGCGATCTGCTCGACCGGATCAATGCCACCGGCGACTACGACGATGAAATCG
>JAYZJE010000041.1:0-6727 GCA_036164895.1 Pseudomonadota bacterium | reverse complement strand
GACCGTGTCCGTCGGAGACCTGTTCGTCGGCGCTGTGTTTCCGGGCTTATTGCTGGTCGGTCTGTACATCCTTTGGTTGATCATTCTTGGCATCATTCGGCCGCAATCGATGCCCACCCACACCGAGGCCGATATCAGCGGCCCCGTCGATGACCGGTCACTGCTGGTCCGGGTCGTGTTGGTCCTAATACCGCCGATGCTGCTGATTCTCACTGTACTGGGATCAATCATCGGTGGTTTGGCAACCCCGACCGAAGCAGCGGCGGTGGGAGCCACCGGTGCGCTGTTGCTGGCCCTGCTGCGCCGCCAACTAAATAAAAAAAGACTCAAAGAAATCATGCGTAACACGACACGCTTTACCAGCATGGTATTTCTGATACTGATAGGTGCTTCAATGTTCTCCCTGGTGTTCCGTGGCTATAGTGGTGACGACGCCGTGCGGGAGTTTCTGACAACGATTCCTGGGGGAACCGTGTCGGCGATGTTAATCGTCATGGCTGTCATGTTCCTGCTGGGATTCGTGTTGGATTTCATCGAGATAACTTTCGTGGTCGTGCCGATCGTCGGGCCGGTACTCCTAAGCATGGGCATCGACCCCGTGTGGCTGGGTATTATGATCGCGATTAATCTCCAAACGTCTTTTCTAACGCCGCCGTTTGGTTTTGCGCTGTTCTACCTGCGCGGAGTTGCGCCGCCCGAGGTGTCAACGGCCGCAATCTACAGGGGCATCATCCCGTTTGTATTGATCCAGCTGTTCACCCTGATGCTGCTGGCATACTGGCCGGCACTCGCTACGTGGCTGCCGGCGCTGGTCTACGGAAATTAGGACTCCGGCCCGCTGTATAGATGGCAAGTTACGTAGTGCGGACGGCCAGCACCGCCCTGATCGGTGCGCGGTGGCGAAACATCCGAGCAGATGCTCATCGCCGCGGGACAGCGTGGATGAAAAGGACAACCCGATGGTGGTTCCACTGGCGAGGGCACATCACCACCGAGAATTATCCGGTCGGGTTTTCTCTTTGGGTCCGGCACCGGTATCGCGGACAACAGCGCTTGGGTATAGGGGTGCTTTGGGGCCCGATAGATATCCTCGGCACGGGCTTCCTCGACGAGCCGTCCCAGGTACATGACGGCAACCGTGTCGCTGACGTGCTGAATCACAGCAAGATCATGGGAAATAAACAGGAATGCAATCCCGAAATCCCGCTTCAGGTCTGCAATAAGATTCAGCACCTGTGACTGCACCGAAACGTCAAGCGCCGACACCGGCTCGTCAGCGACGATAAATTTTGGTTGCGGCGCGAGCGCCCTCGCAATGCCGATGCGCTGCCGCTGTCCGCCGGAAAATTCGTGCGGATAACGATTCAACACCTGTGGTCTCAACCCAACGACCTCAAGCAGTTCTGCAACTCTGCGGTGCTGCTCCGCTGGGCTACCGATGCGGTGTACCTCGAGCGGCTCCCGAATAATCTGGGCGACGGTGCGCCTGGGACTTAAGGACGCGTATGGGTCCTGGAAAATGATCTGCATGTCTCTGCGAGAGGCCTTTAGTTCGGTGTGTGGCATACCGGTAATTTCCTGGCCGGCCAGAAACACGTGGCCAGCGGTCGGCTTCTGTAGTTGCAGGATGGCACGTCCCAGCGTTGACTTGCCGCAGCCCGATTCACCAACCAGCCCCACGGTTTGGCCGGTCGCGATCTCCAGGCTAACCCCGTCCACCGCCCGAACCTGATTGACCACGCGACGAAGCGGGCCCGCTCGCATCGGGAAATGCTTTTTCAAATTTTCGACCTGCAACAGCGGATCGGTGTCGCGGATGCGGTTGGATTCTGCCGCGTTGGCCACTAGCGGGCGCCGATCGGCTTGAAACAAGCAACCGCGGTTTGACCAGCAGCGCCGACTTCCAGCTGCGGTCGCGACTCTACGCAAATGGCGCCGGACCGATCGCAGCGATCGGCGAAGCGGCAACCTGACGGCAGTTGCAGCAGGTCCGGAACCATGCCTTCGATCACCGGCAACTTCCCGAGCCGCTTGTTGCGGATACGTGGTATTGAGTCCAGCAAACCGGCTGTGTACGGATGCCGCGGTTGCTCAAACAGCGATTCGATCGCGCCGCTTTCGACGACGCTGCCGCAGTACATGACGATCGCACGGCTGCACACTTCAGCGACGACTCCGAGATCATGGGTTATCAGGATAACGGCCATCTGAAATTCTTCCTGTAGGCTAACAATCTGGTCAAGCACCTGCGCTTGCGTGGTTACGTCGAGCGCGGTCGTTGGCTCATCCGCAATCAGCAGTTTTGGTCCACAGGACAGCGCCATCGCTATCATGACGCGCTGACGCATGCCACCCGACAGTTGGTGGGGGTATTCATCGATGCGTACCGCAGGGTCAGGAATACCAACCTTGTCTAGCATTCCTATCGCCGCCGTTCTCGCCTGCCGGCGCGTGATCTTTTCGTGATCTCGCAGCACGTCAACCATCTGGTTGCCAATTGTGAACACGGGGTTCAACGCAGTCATCTGCTCCTGGAAGATCATTGATATGTCGCGTCCCCTAATATCGCGCATCTGCTTGCTGTCGAGTTCCAGCAGGTTCCGGCCCATGAACTCGATCTGTCCCGCCGCAATTCGCCCGGGCGGGCACGGGATCAGTCTCAGTATGGACAGGCCGGTCACCGTCTTGCCGCAACCGGATTCGCCCACCAACCCAACAGTCTCTCCCGCATGCACGTCGAAGCTGACACCGTCGACTGCCCGCGCGACGCCCTGCTCGGTCGCGAACTCGACCGCGAGGTCACGAATACTCAGCAGTGGCTGGCTGCCGTCAGCCATCTGGCTGCCCGGCGTCGGCAGCTTGCGTGCGCAGCGACCTTTTTATCATCCGGACACCGTCCGCGGATCGAGTGCATCCTGTAATGCGTCTGAGAACATGTTGAAGGCCATAACCAAGCCGAACATCAGCACGGACGCGCCCAGAAAGTTATTGAAAAAGCCCGCCAGCACCTCGAACGTGCTCTCAGCGATCATCAGGCCCCAGCTGATGCCGTCCTGCACCCCGATGCCCAGAAAACTCAGGATGACCTCGGACTTAATCGCCGCAACAAATGTAATCGTCGCCTGCACGAGGAGAATATGAAACGTGTTGGGCAGAATATGGCGAAAGATGATCGTGAACTGGTTAACGCCAATCGCATGGGCAGCCTCGACGAAATCCAGGCTTTTCAGTTTGATGACCTCGCCGCGGATAAGTCGCGCCGTTCCGATCCAGAAAGTCGAGATCATTGCGATATGCATCGCGTATGGATTGCCCTCTAAGGAGAACGCGATCGCCGCAACCAAAAGATAAAACGGTATTGAATCGAGCACACCCATCAGCCAGACGATCAGTTCGTCGGTCCAGCGCCCGCTGAAAAATCCTGACACGGCGCCGAATACGCTGCCCAGCGCCGTCGCCAGTACGGCGACGACCAGACCGACTTCAAATGCTGTCTTGGTGCTGAACAGGGCCCGCTCAAAGATGTCCTGACCAATGATGTTGGTGCCCAGCCAATGCTCAGCCGAGACCGGCGCCCACCTGGGACCGGTGACGTCGGCCCAACCGGTGCCCCATACACCCGTCCAGACACCTAGCGCTATCATGGCATAGCCCAACACGACCGCAAACGACCACATGCCGGCGCGGTCACGGCGAAATTTCAGCAACGCCTTGCCCCATAACGACTCGCCGTGGAGGCCAGCGCCCCATTCCGAGCCGTTCGCGGGGAGTTCTCCGACGCCGTTGCTCATTTCAGCGACACGCGCGGATCAACCGCCCGGTACAGGATGTCGATCAGCAGCTGCGCCAGCACGAACAACACTGCGGTCAGGCCAACGACTGCCTTCAGAACCGGTTGGTCGCCGGTGGTGATCGCGTCGTAGGCCACCTTGCCAACACCCGGGATGCCGAAATAACTTTCGATCAGCAGGCTGCCGCTGATTAAAACGAACGGAATGGAAAACACCACGCGGGTGATGATCGGAATCATGCTGTTCTTCAGGATATTCTTGTAGAACAGCCTTGCGGGCGGCGTACCAAACGCTTTTGCAGTGCGTACGTGGTCACGCGTCATTTCCTCGACAATTACTGCCCTGTAAAAGCGCGTGTTGTAGCCGAGCGCCACGAACACGGTAGCCAGCGTCGGCACCGTGACGTAGCTAAGGTAATCACCAAACGAGTGTACATTCCAGCCGCGCACCGGAAACAGCCCCAAACCAAAGTTAGAGGAAAAAATAATCTGGAACGCAATAATCGCTATCAGGAAACTGATGCTCATCCCGACGGCCGCAGAACCCATGATAAATTTGTCGGCCCAGGTCCCACGGTGATAGGCAGCTATCAACGCAAATAAAAGGCCCAGCAGGTTTCCGAGCACGAAGCCCGGCGTAATCAAAGCGATCGAAACCGGAATGGTGCGCGCGAGCAGGCTACTGACCCGCTCGCCACTGGACTCGGAGCTGCCAAAATTCAGCGTGGCGATTTCCTTAAGGTATAACCCGTAGCGAGTCAGGAACGGTCGGTCGTAGCCCAGCTCGCGACGTACCTCTTCGATTTGCTCCAGCGTCGGGTTCTTGCCAAGCAACTCATAGGTCTTGTCCGGACCGAAATAGACCATGAGCAGGAAACTGATAAACGTCACTCCAAGCACCAACGGGATGCCGGATATCAGCTTGCGTATGGAGTACCGCAGAATTTCCACAACTAGCGCCTATTTGTGGCTGCGAGGGGATCGCCCGTGTCGATGTCGACATAGCGGAGAAAAAACCCGCCTACGATCGACGAGTCCGGCATCGCGATAACATCCTTGTGCCAAAGCATAATCTGGACCCGCGACATGCCGGAAATGGTTACACAGTCATCGATAAGAATCTGATTCATTTGCCGGTAAATCGCGGTACGTTCCGGCGACGGCAACATCACCGAAGCCCGTTCGTAGAGCGCGTCATACTCGGGGTTCGAGTAGTTTGCATCGTTGGAGCCAGGCGATCCGTTCGGTCCGTAGAAAAGCTGCAAAGTGTTCTCCGCGTCCGGAAAATCCAGCAACCAGCCTTTGCCGTTAAACGGCAACTCGCTGCGTGACCAAGCCCGAGTAATGTCACCGAAGGTCGCGTACCGTTTCAGCACGATTTTCTCCGGCGGATAACCGATGACCTTCATCCAGGCGCGGAACTGCTCGTAGAACAATCTGCTCTTGACGCCAGCGACCGTGCCGTATATTAGGACTGGAAGATTTTCCGGCCTCCAGCCGCCCTCGGCAAGCAGCTGCCGCGCTCCTTCCGGATCGTAGCGAACACTGTCGTCAGCCATGCCCGCATCGAATTCCGGCACCGCGGGCGGGATCACGCCCGGAAACACGCGGGCGATACCCATGTAAAAACTCTCGTTGCGCCGACTCCAATTGAATCCCTTTCGCACGGCGCAACGCAGTAGCCGGTTGCGACGTTCGCGTTCCGCATCCGGGCTATAACCGAATTCTTCAAACTCCATGTTGAAGTTCGTAAACACGAAACCAGCCTCAAGACCGGTATGCATATGGTATTTCCGGGCGTACTCGTCCTTCAGCGTTACCGGGTCTTTCGATTCAAGAACCAGATCAACTTGTTCATCGGGAAGACCGGCGTACTGTATTTCGTCGCCTTTGGTAAACGAACTCCAGCGTGCCGAGCCTTCCGGGATAAAATCTATCTCCAGCCGATCGAGGAATGGTGGTGAACGGCCATTGATGAGTTCCACGCCCGTATACGCCTGAGTGACCGGGTTGTAACCCTCGTACCAGATATCCACGGGTTCACTCCGAAACCGTGCGTTCCGGACGAACACCACCTTGGCCGTATTGAAACTCAAAATTTTGAACGGCCCGGACCCGACCGGCCGGATTGCGAACTCACGACCGTAATGTTCCACTGCTTCGCGCGGCACAATGGCGGAATAGCCCATGGCGAGGGTGTAGAGGAGCTGCGGATAGGGACGGGTCAGGCGAATTTGCACCGTATATCGGTCGAGTGTCTTCAACCCCTCCACTTCCTGTGCGTAGTCTGATCCCGCCGCCTTCCATTGTTCCAGCCCGGCAATGCGCCCCTGCCATAACCATGCGCCTTGAGGCCGCATGGCCGGATCGAAATGCCTTTTGATTGAGTAAACGAAATCGGCAGCCGTCAGCTCCCGGCCAATGCCGTTCATGAATGCCGGGTCATCCATGAAATGCACGCCTTTTTTCAGCCCTATCGTATAGGTCAGGTTATCTTCCGAGATCTCGGGTGGGCCTGCCGCAAGGTTCGGCTTCAGTTGATAAGGACGCGCGAGATACTTATATGCATACAGCGTATCGAACGCGTTCAGCACAACAAAGTTTGCATAGACGCTCCGTGTCTGCACCGGATCAAGGCTGGTCGGGGCTCCACCCATCGAATAACGAAACACTTTGACGTTCGACGCCGTGGTCGACTCAGCGGGCAACTGATCACGTTGGTTGCAACTGGTTAAGGACGCAATAACGAGCGCGACAACCACCAACGACCAGCGCGGTCGATCGCCGATGCCAAAGCTGCGCTGTTGCGTTGGCGCCCGCATATGAATTCGCGTTAAAGATTCCGGGTGTTTAGATACGCGTGCTCGGAGATAGCGCTCCAGCGCGCAGCGCGCGCACGGTAGGCCGCAAAAGACTCGTAGACTTTCGCTACGTCGG
>JAYZJE010000040.1:0-5711 GCA_036164895.1 Pseudomonadota bacterium | reverse complement strand
GCATCGCGCTCATTCCCGGTTCCTGATCAATCTTACGGGCAAGCCGGCGGCTAATTTGCAACACGGCATCCTTTTCGAGCAACCCAAACTGGCCGCTGGCACCAGGATCCTTACCGCCATGTCCAGGATCCAACGCAATTACCAGATCCCGGTCGCTGCCCAGTCTATCCGAAACGGATTTGAACACTGTCGGCTTATCCAGCGGCAGCAGATCCACGACCAGGCGATGCCCTTGCACGCCGTCAGGACCCAAGACAAAGCTATGCGAACGGACCGGCTGCTCCAGGTCCAAAACAATCCGGGTCGAACCGTCGCTGTGATTGGCACCGCGGATCCGCGACACCATCCCCCGGCCATCCGGGAACCGAGCCGCCTGCTCCGTCAACATGCTGTCTGGCAGATCTACATAGACACGGTGCGGATTGACCAGCGTGGAAAGCTTGTGGTCGGTGGTCTGGTCAAGGTCCAGCACAACCCGCGTTTTGCCATCGGGCTCGGCGATGCGGATCGTTTGCACGCTGGCCGGTGCTGCCAACAACTGTGTGCCTAGCAGCAGAACAAGCAGTCCGGAAAACAGCCCTCTCGTCAGCATACGCTTATCGCACCTCGTCACCGACGGCCCCAAGTATACGGCTTTAGCTGCCAGTTCCAAGTATTTTTACAATAATATTATGAAGATACAAAATAAACTTACAGCTGATCTCATTTGGATGCAGGCGAATGCGCGGAGCACATTAACATCGGAGTATTTGCCCAGCGGTAGTCAACTCCGTTCAATTCAATGCAGTTGCGCCACCAACCACATTGCCTCAGCTCCGACTGGCGCAATTTTGCTTTCGACAACATCCCCGGCAAGCCGCTGAGCTTGCCAACTCATCGCAAATATTCTCTCGACCTTGCGCGATGGTTCAAAGCAAACTCTGATTTACCAACCACAGCCGGCATGCTGCTCCAGACTAGCAGTATTAGGCTAGGTCAAAGGTCTCCATCACGCTGTGCCCTGCATCACTGTTTGCACTGCATTGCAGCCAACGCCCAGGATCCGCAATTTCAAAGCTCAGTGTTAGGTCTGCGGGGTCGATTTCTTCGCCACCGTGTTCCGGCCATTCGATCAGCAATATGCTTGCTCCACTGGTCGGTTCGTAAAGCCCCAAGTAAGACAGTTCCGCGGCATCGCGCAGACGGTAAAGGTCCACATGGTAGACCGTGAAAGCGTCCAGTTCGTATGGCTCGATGAGTGTATAGGTGGGGCTGGGCACCCGATCACGGTACCCCAGTCCGGCTAAAAAACCACGGGCACAAGTTGTCTTACCCGTGCCAAGATCACCACGCAGATGAATGTCAAACCGCGACGGCGCAAGCGCCGCCACTGCCAACGCGAGGCGTTTTCCGACTGCTTCGGTTGCATCGACCGACGGAAGTTTCACCCGCTGTTGTTCAGACATGGTTTAAGGTGCGTCAGCAGATCGGTAGCAATAATGCCACGCTCACCGGTCTCGGCAGCCAAATCTGCGGCGCAGGCGTGCAAGTAAGCGCCGGCCGCAGCAGAACTGACCAGCTTTTGACCCGATGTTTGCGCCAACACCCCGGCTATGATTCCGGTCAACACGTCACCCATGCCCGCGCTGGCCATACCCGGGTTACCGGCTGGAATAACTGTCGTGTCGTTATCGGAACTTGCGATCAGAGTGTTACGACCTTTGAGTACCACGGCGCCACCATAGAGCCTGGCAAGCTCCGCTGCGGCCGTCATCCGATCTCTTTGTATCGTCGCGGTGTCGGTTCTCAGCAAACGCGCAGCTTCACCGGGGTGAGGCGTCAGTATCCAGTCATCACGACGCTTTGGTTTTTTACGGGCGATGTTGTTTAGCGCATCCGCATCGATAACTTTGGGCTGCGGGGTGCGCAATAGCCTTCGCACCAGGGATGCGGCCCACATATCACGACCGAGACCCGGGCCCAAGGCAATTACGGTCGCGCGTTTAAGCACGTCGGTCAGGTCTCGGGGTTTTTCCACGCTGCAGCACATCAGTTCCGGACGCTGTCCGTGAATCGCAGCCGTATTTTCGGGGCGCGTTGCCACCGTGACCAGCCCCGCACCGGCACGCAACGCGGACTCACCCGCCATGCGGGCCGCCCCCGCCATACCGATATTGCCGCCCACCACCAGCACATGCCCGAAGTCGCCCTTGTGCGCAGTCCGCTCACGAACCGGCAACAAGCGGTTCAGATTTTGTTGACGGTAGACACGCAGCGACGCGGGCACTTCGCGGACCGCAGCAAACGGCACACCCAAGTCGTCGAATACCAAATCGCCGATATGATCCGGACCACGGCCGACAAAGAATCCCTGCTTGAGACCAACAAAAGTCACTGTCAGCTGCGCGCGTACCGCCGCACCCATCACTTCGCCATTCAAGCCGTTCAGACCCGAAGGAATATCCACAGCCACAACCGGGGCGGATGCTTGCGAGACCATGTTGACGGCAGCCAAGTATGAACCTTGCAGCGGCCGGTCAAGCCCGGTGCCGAGCATTGCATCGACGAGCAGGTCCGTATCATCTGGGTAGCTCCCTTCAAAAGGCATAGCTGCACCACCTGAATTGAGGAATTCGTTATAGGCCCTACCGGCATCTCCGGACAGTCGAGCCGGATCACCAAGTGCGGACACCGTAACCTCGCACCCGGATTGCTGGGCCAGACGCGCGATGATATAACCGTCACCCGCGTTATTACCGGCACCGCACAAAACATGCCATCGCCGAGCATCGGGAAATCGGTCAACGGTCGCAATAAATGCTGCGTGGCCGGCACGCGACATCAGTTCGTAACCCGGAATACCGACCTCATGAATCGCAATGCGATCCAGTTCACGCACATTTTGTGGCGTGTATGCAAAGCCTGCTAATTTCGACATAGCGCCGATTATACTAGTCCGCCCTTAACACCATAGCCCGTTATGCGATGCCCGCACCTACAGCTTTAGCGCCGACAAAGCTTGCCCAGCAAATCAAAAGCTGGGGCAGGGAGTTGGGCTTTAACCAGGTCGGCATCACAGGCACCGACCTACAAAAGGACGAAGCACGCCTGAATCGCTGGCTGGCGGATGGTTATCACGGTGAGATGGGCTACATGGCACGGCACGGGTCAAAGCGATCCCGGCCGGATGAACTGGTGCCAGGCACCGTGCGGGTCATTGCGGCGCGAATGGATTACCAGCCGGTTGAAGAGCGCCCGCCGCACGCGCTGCTCGACGATGGTCGGCATGCGTATATCGCCAGATACGCGCTGGGCCGCGATTACCACAAAGTTTTGCGACAGCGCCTGCGCCAATTGGCGGACCGCATTGCCAACGTTGTCGGCCCATTTGGTTACCGGGCGTTTGTCGATAGCGGGCCGGTATTGGAAAAACCGTTAGCTCGCGATGCCGGGCTGGGTTGGATCGGTAAGCACACGAACCTGATTAACCAGGACAGCGGTTCATGGTTTCTGCTCGGCGAATTGCTAACCGACCTGCCGTTGCCGGTCGATACGCCCGCCAGCGACCATTGCGGCAGTTGCCACGCGTGTATCGATGTATGTCCGACCGGTGCAATTATCGCGCCTTATCTGCTCGATGCTCGCCGGTGCATCTCATATATGACAATCGAGCTGCGCGGAAGTATTCCGGTGGAGCATCGACGGGCGATGGGCAATCGGGTTTTCGGTTGCGACGACTGCCAGCTTTTTTGTCCATGGAACAAGTTTGCCCGGCCTACCTTTGAACCAGCGTTTGCGCCCCGACACGGCCTGGACGATGTCACGCTGATCGAGTTATTTGGCTGGACCGAAGCCGAGTGGCAACAAAAAACTACTGGCAGCGCCATCCGCCGGGCAGGTTATGTCGGCTGGCTGCGCAATATTGCCGTGGCGTTGGGAAATGCACCCAGCTCACCGTCCTTGCTGAAGGCCTTGCAAGCGCGCGCGGACCACCCATCGACAGTAGTCCGCGAACACGTCGCTTGGGCATTGGCGCAACACCATGCGCAAAGGGGCAAGGTGGCGTAAGCGAATTACAATTCGACTAGCACGTTATCGATCAAACGCGCAGCGCCCAGCCGTGCGCCGGTCAGGATGACCAGGCGCTCGCTACCAGCATCCGGTGGCGACAAATCCGCAGCTTTGCAGATTGCGAAGAATTCCGGGTCCAAGCCTGCGGTTTGCAGCCGATCTAGGCCTTCGGCCTCCAGGCGATCGAAATCCCGCCGCCCAACGAGCAGTTGCTTCCGGCAATCAGCCAGCGCCGAATAAATGGTTGGGGCCGCTTTCTGCTCTTCCTTTGATAAGTACTGATTGCGAGAACTCATTGCAAGCCCGCTTTTTTCCCGCTGCGTCTGCCCAGCAATTATTTTCACTGGTATGTGCAGATCACTGACCATTCGACGCAAAATGACGAGCTGCTGGTAATCCTTTTGGCCGAAAACCGCGACGTCGGGCGCGACAATATTGAATAGGCGACAGACGATAGAAGCAACGCCTTCGAAATGTTCAGGTCGAGCAACACCGCAGAACACATCAGATAATTTTTTAACGGAGACGCTTGTCATCTGTTCGCAGCCCTCAGGATAGATCTCTTCGGTGCTGGGCGAAAATAGAATGTCTGCGCCGCAACGCGCCAAACGGCGCGCGTCAGCATCCAAGGTGCGCGGGTATTCGGCATAGTCGTCGCCTGGACCGAATTGGGTTGGATTGACAAATATGCTGACAATCAGGCGGTCGGCATGCTCGTGGGCGAGTTTAAAGAGGTTCATGTGCCCCTTGTGTAGGTTGCCCATAGTAGGCACTAACGCCACTGATTCGCTCACCTGGCGCCAGCTTTCAACCTCATTGCGCAGAGAACTGATGTCGGTGATTTTCTTCAAACCAACTTGCTGTCGATTAATGCAGCCGGGGCAACGCTCAATGCGGAATCAGGAAAAACAATGTTCCGCACTAGGGTAGCTCCGATCCCGCACCGCTTGCACGAACCGGCCGCATGCTTCCATCGCCGAGTCCGAGTCCATCATGAAGTTTTGCACGAACCGGGGTAGGACACCCTGCGTAATACCCAGCATATCGTAAAGGACCAAAATCTGGCCATCGACATCGGGACCCGCACCGATACCAATAACAGGCGCGGCGACATTGTCAGTAACGGCTTTCCCAACCTCGTTGGGCACACATTCCACCAGCAGAATATCCGCTCCGGCGGCCTCCAACGCTAAAGCATCCTCGACCATGCGACGGGCCGTCTCGGTGTCCCGGCCCTGTACTTTGAAACCGCCGATTTTGTGCACCGACTGAGGTTTCAGGCCGATGTGAGCACAGACAGGAACATCGTGCTGCGCGAGGTATTCAACAACAGCAAGCTGACCAACCCCGCCTTCCAGCTTTACCATCATTGCGCCGCCCTCCTGCATCAGGCGAACCGCATTATTTAGTGCCTGATCCGGGCTGGTGTAGCTCATGAACGGCATGTCGGCCACCAGAAAGGCCCGCGACAGTCCGCGCGCCACGCCCATGGTGTGATAGATAATGTCGTCGACCGTGACCGGAACCGTCGTGTCGTGTCCCTGAATCACCATGCCCAGTGAATCCCCAACCAGGACCAGGTCGGTGCCGACGGAGTCGACTATCTGTGCGAAACTGGCGTCATAAGCCGTCAGACAAGCAATCGGCTGGCGCTCAGCCTT
>JAYZJE010000039.1:0-2783 GCA_036164895.1 Pseudomonadota bacterium | reverse complement strand
GGTAAGCAGCTCAGCGCCTTCCTGTTTCGCAATATCCACGTAGGAAAGAACCCGTTCTAGATGGGCCTTGTAACACAATGGCCCCAGCTCAGTGTCCGGGCTAAGCGGATCGCCAATACGAATCTTGCGAGAACGCTCGACAAATTTCTGTACGAACTCGTCGGCGATAGAACGCTCCACTAAAATGCGCGATCCGGCCAGGCACTGCTGACCGTTATCTGAATAAATCGTCGATAGCGACCCGTCCAGTGCACGCTCTAGGTCAGCGGATGCAGTGACAACATTCGCTGACTTGCCACCGAGTTCAAAGGCAACTGGTTTCAAGTTCGCCGACGCACTGCGCATGATCGCTCGGGCCGTCACCGTTCCGCCGGTAAACGAAACAACATCGACACCCGGATGGCTGGTCAACGCTTCACCGGTCACATGGCCGCGCCCATTGACGAGGTTGACGACCCCGGGGGGGATATCGGTTTCGTGAATCAATTCCAGGGCACGCCTGAGCGTTAGCGGGGCATATTCCGATGGCTTGATGACGCAGGTATTCCCGAACGCGATGCACGATGCGATTTTCATCGTGCCCAGCCCCAACGGGTAATTCCATGGGCCAATCAGGCCGCCGACACCGACCGGTTCGCGCGTCACATAGGACAAGTAAGGCTTGGTCTGTGTATAAACTTGGCCAGCTGCTTGACTGGCCACTTCAGCGAAAAATTCAAAATTTCGAGCGGCACGCGGAACGTGCGCCACCTTAACGTTGCGTATCGGCAAGCCAACGTTAAGGCTTTCCAAGTAGGCCAATTCTTCGGCGTGTTCAACAATTTTATCGCGGATCTGCCGCAATATACGGTTGCGCTCGTCGATGTTCATGCGCGGCCAAGGACCGGATTCGAACGCACGCCGTGCCGCGCTAACTGCCGCATCAACCTCGTGTGCATCGGCCTCGTATAAAGACGTTAGCTCGGTTTCATCGGCCGGCGCGATACATTTGACAATTTCGGCAGACGCGTTTTTCTGAACGGGCTGCCCTTCGATAAAACCGGTCAAGACCGGCGGGACGTCAAAACGGTTCAGGTCTGCTACTTCCTTTGGATGTTGCATATCAGATTCCAGCGCCAAACCTTACGATTCAATCCGTTCACTTTTCCGCCACGACCGTAGGCCATTCGTTAATCGGCGTACCATAATTTCGGAATTGCGGAGCTGCCACCAGTTCCACCAGCATCAGCCTCGCCTTGTCTTTGGCAAAGCCCGCTGTGACCGCCTCACTGACCACGTCCATGTCCCGATAGACACCAGCGAAGGTTTCGTTAACGTTGTAGACTTCCCATGCAGCCAGAAATGCCTGCAGTGGCGGCATCTCGGTAAACAACGGGGGATCCATGTGCATCATGGTGCCCCCTGGTTTGAGCAAGCGACGACTTTCCAAAAAAATTCGATTCAAGGCCTGTTTGGATGTTTCGTGCATCAACAATCCTGATACGACAACGTCAAACGACTCGGCATCGAAATTGGTTTGCTCGGCGTTCTGCTGACTCAAGTGGATGCATACACCCATCGATTCGGCCCGAGCGTGGGCGTAGCGAAGCAGTGCGGGACCAATATCAATGCCGTGAACTTCGGCATTCGGAAACATCTTTTTCCACGGGATCGTGCTCGCCCCGGTCGTACAGCCCATGTCCAGGATCCGTTTAGGGTCAGAATCCGGCTCCATTTTTCGATAATGCGCCGCTAGCGACTGGCCCCAGTAGTCCATCTCCGGACCGGTATAGCCCATTGAATATAGGTGGATGGCTCGATCATAAAGCGCGCCCGCCGCCACATCGTCGTTGCCGTAATCGATGTGGTATCCGCCCGGCTGCAAATGAATGTCGTAGCCGGTCAAATAATTGGGAATCTCCAACTTCGGATCCAGCGTCAGTGTTCCACCGTGACCACGTTTATCCGCCAACCCCTTGGCCGTCTCGTTCAGCTCCGGGAGCTGTCTTTCCACCGAATCGACAACGCTATCCCACATCAACTCCTGCGATGTTCTCTGCACCGCACTGAAAAACTGATACGGATCACTGTTGCGCATCGCCTCGCGCATTTCTAGGCGATTACGGGGTTCATGCCCATGCTCTTCTGCGAATGCCGACTCGATAGCACCCGTGTACATATCAACGCAATGGGGTGCAATACGGCTGGCCAGATGTCGGCGCAGCGACATGACGTATTCCTGGCGGCTCTGCTCATCGTGCGTGCGCTGAACCAGCAGATCGTGTTGAAGCTGATGTACCATGTGGCAATCTCGTTTATTCGCTTGCGATACTTTAAGTGTTCCAGAGATAACAAAGCCGGCTTCTAGAATGCACTCCGCTGCATTCTATGGTGCAGGTATTTGGCGAAGTTTAGATCAGCAGACAACTGATGCTATCGTATAACCGCAAGCGGTGCCCTGCAAGGAAGGGCACCGAACCAATCGAAAACAACCGATTAATTTGTCCAATGAAAATGTCTGATAAGATCCGTAAGGTTGCTGCGCTTGATTGGGGTCATAGACCCCAACTGGCTGCGACCCAATAGTCTGAGCGGCCTATCGGCCGCAACGAGCCGGGAATAAATGAAACAGCTGAACATTGCGATTGTTGGAGCGGGCCTGGGGGGGTTGACCGCGGCAGCCGCCCTTCAGTCATTTGGCTTCAAGGTGCAGGTTTACGAGCAGGCTGAGAAACTGGGTGAAATCGGCGCTGGAATCTCGCTGCCGCCGAATTCGACCCGGATACTGGAGCACCTCGGTCTCG
>JAYZJE010000038.1:0-6997 GCA_036164895.1 Pseudomonadota bacterium | reverse complement strand
GTTCCAGCAGATCGCTCGAGGGCTCATGGTTTTCGCCGTCACTAAGCACCGTCTTCCGTCGGGGTCGAAATTTTAACGCCAAGGTGGCGCCCCTACCCAACCACCCCATTGAGTAAAGGTATAGGCCCGCGAGAAACAAAAATCCTAAAATCAACAAACTCCAGCGAAGCTCGGCCACGTTGCCACCCGATTTTAACTGGCGGCAAGTCTGACCGCCTCGTCAATATCTACTGATACCAGCCGGGAAACGCCTGGTTCATGCATTGTGACCCCCATGAGCTGCCCTGCAAGCTCCATGGTGATCTTGTTGTGCGTAACAAACAGAAACTGCACATTCGCCGACATTTCGCGGACGATCTCGCAGAATCGAATAACATTTGAATCGTCGAGCGGTGCATCAACTTCATCGAGCAGGCAAAACGGCGCCGGATTGAGCTCGAATATCGAGAACACCATAGCGACCGCCGTCAGCGCTTTTTCGCCACCAGACAAAAGTTGAATATGGCTGATACGCTTGCCAGGCGGTCGGGCCATCACTGAAACGCCAGCATTGAGTACGTCATCACCATCAAGGCTAAGGTAGGCATGCCCACCGCCGAAAAGGCGTGGAAATATCCTTTTCATACCGCTATTTACGTTATCGAAGGTCTCCTGGAATCGCGTACGTGTCTCCCGGTCAATCCGGCGAATTGCTTTTTGAAGAATTTCAAGAGCACTGGTGATGTCTTCGAATTGTTCGTCAAGGTATTCCTTACGCTCTGATTGTTCCTCGAACTCTTCGATTGCCAACAGGTTTACATTACCGATACGATCAATCCGCCGATGAAGACGCTCGAGCTTCTCCTCCCAATCGGAAATCTCAGCGTCCTCCGGCAACTCCTGCCAAACAGCCTCCAAAGATAAGTCAGTTATAGAGAACTGTTCGGCAACCGTTTCGCGACGAACCTCTGACTCTCTGACCTGTACGCGCATACTGTCTACGATCTCACGAATCTCACTGACCCCCCGGTCGCGCTCAAGCCTTTTTGTTTCCTCCAGGCGCAATTTATCGGTTGCCTGTTCGAGAATCCGGCGACGATCATTGAGCTCCGAGTCTATTGCAACCTTAGATTCCAACTGAGCATGCAAGGATTCCTTGAATGCAGCCAGCGGCTGGTCACCGGCCGTAACATGGGCGGACAGAGTTTCGATTCTCTCGATCAGTTGCTTCTCCGTCGCGATCCCACGCTCCAGGGTAATATGGGCTGATTTCCCTGAGGAGCGACATGACTCAGTGTCGATAGCGAGATCCTGTAGCTTTTGGCGGGCATTTTCTGCGTCCTCTCTAGCCATCTCGCACTTACTCAGCAGATCTTTCTGCTCGGCTTTGAGAGCCTCCTCATGCTCCGTAAGCTTTGCTTGTTTTTCCTTAACTTGCGCCAAGCCTGCACGCGTATCGGCAACTTGCGCACGGACCGTGTCAATCTGACCGTGCACTCCCTGACTACCATCGCTGATTGACGCCAACCGCTGCTGTCATTGCGATCCTTCCTGCCGAAGACTGGTCACATGGGCATAGGTCTGAGCATGCTTTTGGCGCCCACGATTACAATCCCCTTGAGCCGTAACCAACTGCTCTTCGCCCTGCTGGATCCCATCACGGGCAACCGCGCGAGCGGCAGTCGCTTGTTCAACCTCCAATATGTGAACCTTAATCTGCTCCTGAAGGTCACGAATGTCTTGTTCACGAGTAATAACGCCGCTGGTCTCCGAACCGGTAGCACTTATCTGCACCCAGTTCCGGCTTAGCCATACCCCTTCGGGTGTCACAACTGATTCGTCGGAACCAAGCTGATTTCGCAATGCAAGAGCTTCCTGCAATGAATCCGCAAGCCGGACTTTAGCCAAAAGTGCCGATGCCCCATCGGCTCGTTCCACCTGGCTCAATAAAGACCGTCCATATCTATCCGGCGCGGTTTGGTCCAACTCATCGTTTATTAATATCAGGCTGCTATCTGGCAATTGATCCATATGCGTAGCGTACTCGGCTACCGGAATTGCCTGTAAGAAATTTCCTAGCACGGTCTCGACCGCCTTTTCCCAAGGCGGGCTAACCTTAAGCCGCTGAGCCAATAACGGTCGCGACGCTAAATTGTTACGTTCCAGCCAATCCTTTAGGGACTCCTTATCGCGTTCGAGCGCCACTTTTTGCAGTGCCTCCATCGTCATCATGCTGGCCCGGCAACTTTCCAGTTGGCTATTGAACTGCTCCAACCGATCGCTTAACTCCCGGTCCTTCTCGCGCAACACGTCGATACCGTCGATGAGGCTCTGCTGGTGTGACTCCAGCGCAGCCATATTCTTGCGAGCACTGATTTCAAGTTGCTCACTATTCTGTAACTCGCGTTTTCTCTCGTCGATGGAGATACTCTCGCACTCCGCCTCCAGCGTGTCACGCTGCCGTAACAGCTGTCGCTGCTGAGTTTCAAGATGCTCAATACGAGCCTGTCCAACTGCGATGCTCCGTTGCGCCTCATTCAGCCCGGAGTTGAATGACTGCCAGGCTTCCTGCCATTGATGCAGTGCCGTTTCGGCTTTCTCCAATGATGCAGCAGAGATCGTGGCAGTTTGACGCGCATCGTCCAAATCAGGGTTCAACTGTGTGAGCCTCTCGTCCAGGCTGCTCATGCGTATTCGGTCTTCGTTGATCGTACTCCTAATGGCCGCTAGGTCATCACGCGCTTCTTGAAGGTTTGCCTGCTGCTGCTCGCGTGACAGCTGCTGGTGCTGGATCGCCTCTTCGATGCGGGCGACCTCTCCCTGGACTTTGATTTGCTCACCGTAGGTGTAATTATGCCCCTCGCTGGCAAGGTTCTGGGCTTCCCTAGCTTCTTCTATATCTGCCTCCACCTTGCGTTGAGCGGCAATCGCGCTCTCTAGTTCGGTCTTGCGTTTTTCGAACGAGAGCCGTTCGCGATCCAATCCCCAATCGATCTCTTTGAGCTTGATCGCGAGTAATTCCGCTTCCGCACGTCGCTTGTCGTTTTTCAGAACTTCGTGACGTTTAGCTGCTCGCGCCTGCTTCTGTAAATGCTTGATCTGGGTTTCTACCTCTTCGCGAACATCGTTTAAGCGATCCAGATTGTCGCGAGTATGGCTAATACGGGTTTCCGTTTCCCTCCGTCTTGACTTGTATTTAGATATGCCGGCGGCTTCCTCAAGGTAAGTGCGCAATTCTTCCGGCTTCGCCTCGACGAAGCGGGAAATCATTCCCTGCTCAATGATGGCATAACTCCGGGGACCGAGGCCGGTGCCTAGAAAAATACCCGTGATATCCTTTCGTCTGCAGCGAACGTTGTTAAGAAAATACTGAGAAGTACCATCCCTTGAGACCGCGCGCCGGATTGAAACTTCGGAATAGCTAGCGTATTGGCCTCCAAGGGAACCGTCGGAATTATCGAAAAATAATTCGATGGAAGCGGTACCAACCGGCTTACGACTTGCCGAACCATTGAATATCACGTCCGCCATCGAGTCGCCGCGTAGGTGTTTGGCTGAGCTCTCTCCCATCACCCAGCGCACCGCGTCGATAACGTTGGATTTGCCGCAGCCGTTCGGTCCAACAACGCCGACAAGATTGCTCGGAATCTCAATATTGGTAGGGTCAACGAAAGATTTGAAGCCGGCTAGCTTGATTTTACTTAGGCGCATCGCGTCAATCACCTGCCTGTAAAATGCAACTGGCTATCCGAGGGACCGGACGCGCGCCTTGAGGCCACCGTGCTAGCAGCGTCAAACCGCCAACGGGATAATCGCGAGAACCTTGTATTATTACCCCCTGACAATACAACTCGCTACTCGCTACGCCCACACTTATAGCCGGCGAATTTTGGCTAGTGTAAAGTAAAAACTCGAGATTCACACAAACTTACCCGAGAGTGCTGAACGAAACCCAAAAACATGGCAGTTCATGAACACACAGTCGCGACCGCAATATCCAGTGAGTTGCTGGAAACTTTCAATAACCCTAATCCGGAACGGGATTATATCATCCAGATCCGCATTCCGGAGTTTACCTGCCTGTGTCCCAAAACGGGACAGCCGGACTTTGCGACCCTAGAGCTAAAATATGTTCCAGCCGAGCGTTGCGTAGAGCTTAAATCCCTAAAGCAGTACGTATGGTCGTACCGGGATCAGGGCGTCTTCCACGAAGCGGTGACAAACACTATTTTGACGGACCTGGTATCCACACTAAGCCCCAGGTTTGCTCGATTGGCCGCGCAATTCAACGTCCGTGGCGGCATTTACACGACGGTGATCGCAGAACATCGAGGGCCAGGCTGGGTCCCCACCAATCCAATCGAGGGCCTCGGAAAGACCAGCAACGACGTACCATGACCCCTCCCGGGTGGCACACGGAACAAACGCTGCGGCCCAGCCCTGACAAACTACCAGTAAGGGGCAGCTGGCAAAAAATACGCTAAAACCCCTTCACGTGGGGTGCCCGATATGTATAATTGCGCGTTTTCTAAAGGTTCCTCAAGGCGGAAAATATGACCGCAAGGAAAAAAGCGTCAAGAAAATTCTCAAGCACCCAACGCGGGACAGCAAAGTCTGGACGCAAAAAAGCGTCGCCAAAGAGAACCACCCATCGAAAAACTGCAGCTAAGAAAAAGCCCGCGCGCAAGAAAGCAGCGGCAAACAAAAAAACAGCAAAGAAAAGAAAGGTAGTCAAGAAAACTACCAAGAAAAAGGCGGGAAAGAAAACGGGCAAAAAAGGCGCCGCTAAAAAGCGCAAGACAACCCTAACAAAGGCTCGGACGAAAAGGAGCGCGACTGCAGGTAACCGGCGAAAAACTCCCCGCCAATCGCGAGCAAATGACGGAAATATTCACGGTATCCAGCCCTACAGAGCACGACCTGGGGAAGAGTACATGAATGAGAAACAGCTGGAACATTTTCGCGAAATACTTTTGGGATGGAAAGTCGAGTTAATGCAGGAAGCGGATCGAACGGTTTACCACATGCAACACGAAGCGAGTAATTTTCCAGACCCAAATGATCGCGCAACGCAGGAGTCTGAGTTTGGCCTCGAGCTAAGAACGCGTGATCGCGAGCGCAAACTACTGAAGAAGATCGACCAAGCACTGACCAGAATCGATGACGGATCGTACGGGTTCTGTGAGCAAACCGGCGAAGAGATCGGGCTACAGCGTCTAGAGGCTCGTCCGGTCGCAACACTAGGTGTTGAAGCTCAGGAGCGCCGTGAAGTCGCCGAACGACAATACCGCGATCATGAAGATCGCTATCGATAACTGCTGATGAAAGCGGTTGCGATGCCAGACTTAAGCAGAATCTAGGCTACGCATGCTCAGGCGAATACGTCCTTGGCGGTCGACCTCTAGGACTTTCACTCGAATGATGTCCCCTTCGCTCAACTTATCGCTGACGCGTTCTACACGTTCGTCAGATATTTGCGATATGTGCACTAGCCCGTCTTTGCCCGGCAAGATGGTTACAAAAGCCCCGAAATCCATCAGTTTTGCAACGCGACCCTCGTAAATTTGCCCAACTTCAACATCGGCCGTAATCAATTCGATACGTTTTTGTGCGTCTCGGCCCTGTGCTGCATTGACCGATGCAATTTTTACAGTTCCGTCGTTATCGATATCCACGGTCGCGCCCGTCTCTTCGGTAATTCCGCGAATCACAGCACCACCCTTACCAATAACGTCGCGAATCTTTTCGGGATCAATCTTCATGGTAATGATCGTCGGCGCCCAGTCAGACATCTCCTGCTTGGGTGCATCAATGACGGCATTCATTTCACCAAGAATATGTAGCCGAGCATCGCGGGCCTGCTCCAAAGCGTTTGACATGATATCGAGCGTTATACCGTCAATTTTGATATCCATCTGCAGAGCAGTTATGCCGTCCGCTGTTCCGGCCACCTTAAAATCCATATCGCCAAGATGGTCTTCATCACCGAGTATGTCGGTAAGAACCTGATACCGCTCGCCTTCCTTGATCAACCCCATAGCGACCCCAGCAACTGCAGCCGAAATCGGAACACCAGCATCCATCAGTGCAAGACTGGTCCCACATACGCTGGCCATGGAACTGGAACCGTTGGATTCGGTAATTTCCGATACCACCCGCAACGTGTACGGAAATTCTTCTGCCGACGGCAGAACTGCCTGGACAGCGCGGCGCGCAAGTCGACCATGGCCGATTTCACGACGTTTGGGCGAGCCCATAAACCCTGCCTCACCAACACTGTAGGGAGGGAAATTGTAATGCAACATAAATCGGTCGCGATACTCGCCTTCAAGCGCATCAATGATTTGGGCATCTCGATCGGTTCCAAGCGTGGCCACTACGATGGCTTGCGTTTCCCCGCGAGTAAATAGTGCGGAACCGTGTGTTCGCGGCAACCACCCAGTGCGAATGCGTATCGGGCGGACAGTATGAGCATCACGCCCATCAATGCGAGACTCACCCGCGAGGATTCGCTCGCGCACGAGTCGGCTTTCCAAGCGCCCAAGTTCGACACTGATGTCAGCAGCAGTCAAGTTAGACTCGGCACCTGACAGGGAATCAATGGCGGCCGATTTGGTTTCGCTAATTGTTGCGTAACGCTCCTGCTTATCGGCAACGCGGTAGGCTTCAGAAATTTTTGCTTCAGCATGCTGGGCAACCGCAGCGACGAGCTTTGAATCCACCTCCCGCGCCCGCCAACCAAAAGCTGGTCGAGCACCCGCTTCGGCCACCAGTTCCTGAATGGCGGTGATGGCCACCTGCATCTGCTCGTGGCCATATACGACAGCCCCAAGCATCACTTCTTCAGCCAAACCCGACGCCTCTGATTCGACCATCAGCACAGCCTTTGCCGTTCCCGCAACAACCAAGTCGAGTTTTGAAGCTACCAAATCGCTTTTGGCAGGATTTAGCACGTACTCGCCATTGATGTAACCAACACGCGCGCCGCCTATCGGCCCTTGAAACGGTGCCCCGGTCA
>JAYZJE010000037.1:0-3321 GCA_036164895.1 Pseudomonadota bacterium | reverse complement strand
CGAATCCTTCATGGCATTGATCATGGATCAGGATGCCATGGATGGGGTGGGCGGGGTTTCCTATTTTGTAGGTATACCTTGAAACGCGTAGCTGAACTGTGCTGATACTGAAATGATTCGCTTCAGGCAAACTGCATACGCTTTGCTAAGTGCGGTTGCATTTATATAGCTAATAGGCAGAATTGGTTAATCAGCGTCTCTCAAAAAAAACAATATCTCTTTCCATAGTTCGTTGAGCACCAATCCTATCTAACTACCAGGTCTATACCGTTGACATCTATGGAATCAGCTGTATCAATGCCGATGACTGCTCTCGAAACGCAGATTATCGGGTGGATTGTTGACAGAACAACGAGTTCGGAACTGAAATGGCAGTTGCGCGGAGCCGAAGTTGCCCGACGGGACTATGTGCGCACGGGTTATTTTGTTTACCTACATCCGGCGGAAGGGTTCAGTGCGATCGAGGGCCGCCCCAAAATCCAGCATCCGTTTATTAAAAGCCCCGCGTTGCCGGATGGAGCCGGGTGCTCGCTAATCCTGAAGGATGGCCGTGTACATTACCTTGAAATCTATGCGCGGGGCGGATTTTTTCCGGAAAATCTAGTTGATTACGAATTGCTACCGGAGTCTTGATTAGGCGCTGACCGTCTCCCGGCCGGTAGTTGTTCAGCAATCAATTCCGCAGACTACCCCAGAAAAGCTAGCGCAGCTGATCGGAGATAACCATAGCATAGACGGATCGATCGGCATGCCGCAGACCGTCGTCACGAAAGCATCGTAATAGCCGATGCTTGGTCTAATTACAACGATGCGATTGCCATATTTCAGACCCGTCCGTAGGTAATACGATAAATAAAACGAAAATATTGTTTTAATTTACGAAACCGCGACACGGACGCAACTGTAAAAAGAAGATGTTGAGCGAGACTAATATTCTTGGCATATCGGCTTATTACCATGACAGTGCTGCTGCCTTGCTGCGTGACGGTGAGATCATCGCAGCGGCACAGCAGGAGCGATTTACCCGAACAAAACACGACGCCAGCTTTCCAGGTGAGGCGATCAAATATTGTCTACAGGAAGGCGCTGTGGGCCTGACTGATCTAGACCATATTGTTTTCTATGACAAACCTTTGGTGAAATTCGAGCGCTTGCTCGAAACGTATTTGAGTTATGCCCCAAAGGGATTGCAGTCGTTCCTTGCAGCGATGCCAATCTGGTTGAAGGAAAAGCTTTTCCTGAAGACTACACTTAGACGTGAACTGGCGGATCTCGGTAATTGCAAAATATCTACACTGCCGTGCCTGATGTTTGCCGAACACCACCATTCACATGCGGCGTCAGCTTTTTATTTTAGCCCGTATAGAAAAGCAGCGGTGTTGTGTTTGGATGGTGTCGGTGAATGGGCAACAACGTCGGCTTGGCTTGGTGAGGACAATCAGCTGAATCCGCTATGGGAGATCGATTTTCCGCATTCACTCGGGTTGCTGTATTCAGCGTTTACTTACTTTGTCGGATTTAGGGTCAATTCCGGTGAGTACAAACTAATGGGCCTTGCACCTTACGGCGAGCCAAAATACGCTGAGTTGATTCTCGATCGACTGCTCGACCTAAAAGAGGACGGTACGTTCAAGCTGGACATGCAGTATTTCAACTACTGCACCGGATTGACGATGACCAACGTCAAGTTTGACGAACTTTTCGGCGGACCACCCCGACAAGTCGAGAGCGACGTGACCCAGCGTGAAATGGATATTGCCGCCTCGATTCAAAAAGTCACGGAAGAAATCGTGCTCAGGCTGTCTAATACCCTGCACCAGGAAACTTGTGCTGAATACCTGTGCCTCGCTGGAGGGGTTGCCCTGAATTGCGTGGCCAATGGCAGAATTCTTCGCGAAGGCCCGTACAAGGATATTTGGATCCAGCCGGCAGCGGGTGACGCAGGCGGCGCATTGGGGGCCGCTGCGATTGCCTGGCACGAATACATCGGTTCACCACGCAAGGTAAACGGCGCCGACTCAATGCATGGTGCTTATCTGGGGCCCGCCTTTACGTTGCAACAGAGCCGTGAGGAACTAGACAATTACGGAGCAAAATACGTTGAATTTGAGGACGAGGAACTGTTCCCAAAGTTGGCGGAATTACTCGAAAGCGAAAACGTGATTGGGTGGGTGCAGGGGCGCATGGAATTTGGACCGCGCGCGCTGGGCGCGCGCTCGATTCTTGGTGATCCGCGTAGCTCCAAGATGCAGTCGGTAATGAATCTCAAGATCAAGTATCGCGAGTCGTTTCGCCCTTTTGCGCCGTCGGTTCTGGATAGTAGGGTAGGCGACTATTTCGAGCAGGAATCGCCAAGCCCGTACATGTTAATCGTGGCGCCGGTTAGGGAGGAGCTTCGCGTCCCGCTGACCGAAAAACAGAAGAAGTTTTTCGGAATTGAAAAGTTAAAGCTTAAGCGTTCCAATCTTCCTGCCATTACGCACGTAGACTATTCTGCAAGGGTACAGACGGTGCACGTGGAAACTAACCCAAGGTATTACCGGTTATTGCAGGAATTCGATGCCCGGACCGGTTGCGGCATACTGGTCAACACATCATTTAATGTTCGCGGCGAGCCGATTGTCTGCACCTCCGCGGATGCGTATCGCTGTTTCATGCGAACCGAAATGGATTACCTGGTGATTGAGAATTTTCTGCTCGACAAACGTGATCAACCCACTTGGAACGAAACCCAAGCCTGGCAGGAGGAGTTTGAGTCGGCACTGATGGCCACCCCGCACGATATTCCTGCACTTGATCGCAAAGGGCTGCGCAATTTTGCGCTGACTATGGGCATCGTGGTCGCGATTTTGTTTGGCGTCATTATGCCATGGCTGCTGGGCCGCCAGATTGAGTTGCGGAACTGGCCTGGCAACTGGCCGTGGGTCTTCTTCGCAGTCGTAGCCGCCTGGGGGATTATTGCACCGATGACTATACGCCCCGTGTACAGACTGTGGATGCGGTTTGGCCTATTAATAAGCCGTATCACTACGCCAATAATTTTGGCACTGTTGTTTTATCTGATGTTCGTACCAACCGGCTTTATCATTCGGTTATTCGGTAAAGATGCGATGAGCAGGAAGTTCAATAAAAATGCTGAAAGCTATCGGGTGCCGAGTAAAAGGGCGTCTCCTGAAAACCTAGAGAGACCATTCTGATGATCGAGTTTCTGAAGGATCTGTGGGATTTTATGCGCGAACGGAAGAAATTCTGGCTAGCGCCGATCATAGTGACCATGCTATTGCTTGGCGCTTTGATCGTTCTTTCCCAGGGTTCTGCAGT
>JAYZJE010000036.1:0-4058 GCA_036164895.1 Pseudomonadota bacterium | reverse complement strand
CATTTAATGATGAAGATGCTCGGTTTTGCGCCGGACCACTGTCTAACCAGTTGGCGCATGCCTATTTTGACCTACCCGGCCAGAACGTTTTTACGGAGTTTGGTCGTGACCTCGACGTCTGTCTGGCCCAGGTTATTACCGGTAAAGCGGATGCTATGGTTAGCCCGTTCCCGGTCGACCGGTATTTTCCGAAGCGTGTCGACACAGCCGGTGACGGAGAACCGGACACATCGACCGTTGGGCTTTTTCGTCCTATCGATACCAACATTGTCGCGGGAACGCCGCTTTGGGTGGCTATGGACTGACCGCGCAAAATTCGGGGTACAGCTGCGCCGATTAGATCAAGTCAGGCATCTGGGGCCCGGACTCGCAATTTTTAGCGATATGCCTGAATTCCGATTGTCAAGCAAGCGGCGTGTTGTCTGCCCGCGATGGGGCTAACGGCGATTAAGTGCCGCCAGCAGCGGTTTGTTCGGATGGCATCAAGCCTGGCGAAGTGAAACGCACGAGCAGGGCTAGCACCAGGATCGCCGCATTACCGATACCCACGAGCACGAATGGCCCCGCGTGCATCCATTGATCGAATAGCAAGCCGCCAAAGTAGGTCGCTATACCGATACCCAAGGCGCCGAAAAGGCCAAACATGCCAATAACAGCACCCCGTTCCTTTAAGGGAGCTTCCTGGCCAAGCAAAGCCTGTGCCGCGTGAAAACAACTGATCTGTCCGACACCGAGTAGCCAGAACAGAGGCAATGCCGATGGGTCCAAAGGATTGTCGACCAGTGCCATCGACAGAAACCCGATCGCTCCAAGGAATGCACCGATACACATAACCGTAACGCGATTGCAGCGGTCGTTAATCATGCCCATGAAATATGACCATACAGCCGCTGCGAGCTGAGCCATAATGAAAAGAAACACCCCCTCCCTGACCGCCTCAGCCGTACTCATACCGATCTCACGGCCGGCGACCGTGCCCCATAGCACGGTAAAACTGCCAAGGATTACCAGATCGCTGCGCGCCACAAAGGCAGCCGCATAGGACAGTGCAATCCTCGGGTTCCGGCCGTTTTTTAGCCCACTGCGAAATAGAGCCCTGAACGGCAGTCGTTCCGACTTCTTGGTCGGCGTTCCGCCCTTTAGCCCGAAACGCAATAAAATTGACGCAACTGCTACGCAAGCTGCAGCCGACCAGAATGTATATTGGCCTGCCGTGACGCCATCCAATCCCTGCGAGGTTAGATACACCGGAAGTCGGCTAAAGCTCAGGGCTACGATTGTCGAGCCGATAATTATCATGATGCCGGAAATGGCGACAGTCCGGCCACGCGATATTTCTTGCGGGTAGTCATGAGTGATCGTACCGAGCATGCCAGTTGCCCCTGCCACGCCTGCCGAAAAAACGACCCGATAAACGATGAGTTCATTTATTGAGGTGGCCGTCGGATACAGTACGTATCCAAACGCCATCATTAACAGGCCAGCGATCATAACGGTTCTGCGTCCCAGGCGATCCGAAATAATCCCGGCAGCGGGCAGTAATATAAGCAGCGTGATTTCGGTGATCAGCAGAAAAATACCGGTGTAGTTTCCCTGTTCCTGAAGAGGGATGTGGAGGTTTTCATTGAGCACATAGGTGTGCCCTTGATTGATGTAGATCATGAAACCGATCGTGATGAAGGATGCAAACATGAATGCCCAGGCATTCAGTCGCGTGACCCCCGGCGTCAGCCATAATGGCCCCCAGCGTTGACCAGTTGGATCAACCCGCATGGTTTGGTATCGGTCTGAATGTCATCGATCTATTCTCTGCGCATGTATCCGCTGAATATTACCGCTCGGGCAGTGTTGCTGCGCGTATTACCTCGATTCCGGCGATCGTGCTGTCGCCGTGAATCTTCACCCGGCTCCGCGTCAGAAGCCAACTTTGATTTGCTAGCCGCACGCGGTGGGTGAATACGCAAAGCGTATTAGCGTCAGCGTAGCGCTGGAGCATTCATCCGACGCCTAACAGTTGCTCGCGATGGATTCGCGGCAGGTCAAATTCAATGAAATTCCGGCACAATCCGTTCGCCGATGACTTTGATCGACTCGGCGGGATTTTCATACAGTCTGAATCCGAATTCGGTCACGCCACCGGCTTCAAACTCTTTCAGAATTTCAATTTGCTTATCGACATCGCTCATGTCGCCGGTCAGAGTGATATTGTCAACCAGTTTATCCATCAGATTATCGGATATGCCGGGGACGGTCGGGATATTCTGGAAATAGGATTTTGCAAACAACCCCTGTTTTGACTCGATCAAATCGCAATCTTCTTTATCCAGAAACGGCTCTAGGTACCACCGCTGCAACAGGCCTCTCACCCAGATTTTACGCTTTGCTTCGTCGCGGGCTTCCTCCCTGGTTTTCTTAATATGCCAGGCGTAGAGGTTATTGATATGAAAATCCTCCATGTTGCGACCGTTTTCGGCGAGACCGTCTCTCAACGCTGTGATTGATTCACCCAATCGCGGCAAAGTCACATCACTCATCATGATGCCGTCGGCGACTTTCGTTCCCGTCTTTAACATCCTTGCTCTACTGCCAGCGACATAGATTTGCGGCGGTGTGTCAGTTGCCCAAGTCGGCAGGTATCGCTTGACGCGGAATACTTCCCCCTCGTGCTTCAGTAATTTTGTCGGCGAGACACCCTTCAGTATTTCTACGCATTCGCGCACGCCTTTGAGCATGTTTGGCGGCGGGTATTCCTCGAGTTTACCCATGGCATCCAGCGTACCGCCACCGCCACCTACAACGATATTGGTCCGTCCATGCGAAATTTCGTTCAAGGCGAATAACAGGTTCGCCATCTTCAGCGGGTGATACTCGAACGGGCTGATTGCAATTGGACCCATGCGAATTTTTTTAGACACGCGTGCAAGTTGCGTGAAGCAAATGAATGGATCCCTCGCTGAGTCGTGGTTGGCGGTCCAGACAGCTCCCATTCCATAACTCTCGGCCAGCGCGCCGAGTTCCGCAAACGCGTCAGACGATGCCTTCGGTTCCAGTATGATGTCGATTCTCATGTTAAGGTCCCCACGTTCAGGTAACGGTTATTTTTTAACATAGCCTGGTTAGTCGACTAACCCTCCCGGAATCCGGCGTCCCTGCAGATTTTACCGAATTCAGCAATCGCCTCAGTTAAAACGAATTTACTGAGGATGGTGCCCGATATTCATCATCGGGCCCGCCGCATTCTCACCTACACCGAATCCGGTTGCCCGCGAACTCTGGGTTTACCTTCATACACACCGAAAACGCTTTCTCCGACGGTAGCGCCGTCGGCACGCGCCTTATCGATGATCTTCTTCGCATAGGTCCAGTGATTTTCCTGAAACCCGTCGCCCCACTCGGTGGGTGCATATGGATATTCCAGGAACTGCGGATGGTGCTTCTCCGTATAGGCGCGGATCTTCGGGTCTATATCATCGACGCCGTTCTCGGTCGTAAACGCCTGGCTGTGGTAGACGATGACACCCGGTCGATTGCCCATCTCGAAGAACGGTTCCCACATAGAAATACGCCCCCAAGCCGTGTGCGCCGGAACACGGGTGTTCTCCGGATCGTTCAGTGCGGCCATGCTGCCGCGAATGGCCCAGAGTTCGCCGGTCTGATAGGTGTCCTGCTGGGAGTGCAGCGGATAGTCCTTGCGCGTGATCGGATTGTTTCCCGGCGCTGGTGGGCGGAACACGTCGAGCTGAAACACCATGTTGTCACCATTGATTAAATACGGGTAGGGTGGAGCGAACCGCCCCTCCTTGAGCGGATAGAAGCGCTGCACCGGATCGTTGGTGACGTGCACCACCTCGACTTCCATGCCAGTGATTGGATTTACCCAGGTATCCAGGACCTCATTGGTTTCCGGGTCCGTGTAGTACAGCACTTCCCGGTGATAGAACCGCCAGCCCTCTTCTTCCTCGTTGTATTCCAGACGGCTGCAACCGACACCATAAGTGTTGAATACCTGGAAATTGCCCTCGTCAGGAATCCAGATCCAGGCCTTGCCTGGGAAAATC
>JAYZJE010000035.1:0-4977 GCA_036164895.1 Pseudomonadota bacterium | reverse complement strand
CTCATCGGTATTTCGCTGAGCTTTTCCCAGTCAGCCTTGCTTGCATCAAAGCCCTGCGCAAAGATCAACCCAGAAAATAGTGCACAAAATAAAACAATAAACAGGAGAATCAGTTTCGGCTTTTCAGTCAGCATAGTTAGTTCTTCTTCTTATCTAGGCCATACGTTTTTTTATAGCGATAAAGATTGCGGCGGCAAGGAGCATCCACCAACCAAGGTTGAAAATCATGTTGAATAAAAGCTTGCAGTTGTGCATAACAAAGGCTGTTTGCGCAATCCACAAAGGTTCGGCAGCCGGACTGATAACGATAGCAACAAAACCAATATTTTCTAGCCAGTCGAATATGACAGTTGTATAGGCAGGAATAACGAACCACCAAAACCTCTTTTGCCATTTTTCTCCGAGAAAGATGAGCAGCCAAGCGCAGATGAACAACATTGTTGTAAAGGTAATCAGCGGCCATGCGTAGTCGAAGATCGACCAGCCTATATAAAAAGAGACCGTTTCGGGCGAGAAGGATGCAACCTGTTCAAGCATTTTCTCAGGCGTCAGCATGGGTTGCATGTCCATAAAGGACAATCCATTCGTCATTCCTGCAAATTTCTCAACTGAGTAAAATAATCCATACCAAGTTGTTGCAAGTGCTAGGGCCAGTAGCGGCAGGAATACCCGCAGTTTGAGGTTGGCCAGTATCAGATCAGCTATGCGTTTCACATTCGCCCCCCCGGACTAAGAAATCTATTGTAGTCGTTTACACTTGGCGCATTCACTTGAGGCATGAACGCCCCAAGAGCATATGCGAATCAAAGCGGTGTTAGAATTCACACTCGAAGTTTCGGATTCACGCGAGGATGGCGTCTGATGCTATTCAAAGACGGGGAACTGCAAGAAAGTTTTGATTCCAATGGATACGTCTTCCTTGACGACTTCCTTGCAGACGATGATGTTGCCCGGTTGCGCGAATTGCTGCAGGATTTTCACAAACATACCGAAGCCCACCTAAAGGGCACAAGTGGCACGATTAACAGCATTGAAAAAGGGAAGTTTTTCACGCGCCATTTTGAGAATCTTGAGCTCGAGAAAAACATGCGCGCTGAAATGGCTGATATTGCATATTATGCGTTGCAAAAATTTCTGAGTGCGAGTTATAAGACCATCGCTGCACTGGGAATCTACAAACCACCGTGCTCGCCGAACAGCGTTATTGACCTGCACGTGCACCACAGCAACCTAGCGCCCGGCAGTAAACTGCCCGGACTCTCGATGTTTGTGCCGCTGGACGACCTAGACGACGCGCTGGGGCCACTTGCCCTGATTAACGGCAGCCACAAACTTTGGGAGAACGACCTTTCCTACACGCTCACGCATATGGACGAAGCGTATCCAGCACTTTATCCACTTATGGAGAATTATTTAACGACTCTCAGTCCCAGGGCAGGACAGGCAATCGTGTTTGACCAGTTCACGATCCACAAAGGGTGGCCGAACATTCACCAAACAGCCGGTCGGTTGGCGGTAACCGCCGAGTTTATTCCTGAAGAAGAGCAATGTGTTTTGTTCCTGCCGAAATTCGACGGTGAGGGCAAAATAATTTCACTTCACGGTACAGAGGTGCTGAAGTTGCCGTTAGAATTCGGCACAAAACATCGCTGGATACCTGAACATCTGGGCGATGAAGTGCTTACGCTGGACCCCTACCAGGTTAGCCCAATATCCCGGGACGAATTCGAAAGCTGCTGCTTTGTCTGACCTGATGAGGCCGACTATGAAGCGCGGTTTACCAAGAAATATTCGATCCAATTCTGGTCTGAACTTGCTAAATGATGACTGACCATCCTGCTCTCATGATCTGTGCTGGTATATGCATGTTGACAGTGGCGCTTGCGCGTCAGTATTTGCGCTATCGGACGGAACCTTATAAAGGCACAGTGGATCTACGCGAAAATGATCAGCATTAGACGCAGATGGGCCGCTCATAACTACCAACTCCGATTATCGGAACAGCTGGGTTGGGCAATGGGCTCGATGGGCACCGGCGTCATGATCGGCGCGCTGACCGGTTATGGGCTCTATTACATGACCAATTATTTAGGCATTGCCGCCGGTGTGGCGGGATCATTGATCGGGCTGTCTAAATTTTTCGACATGATTAGCGACCCAGTCATGGGGCAGATTAGCGACCGAACCGAAACTAAATGGGGGCGCCGTAGGCCCTACCTCATGGTTGGCGCGATCGCCTGTCCCTTAGCGCTATTGCTTCTGTTTCACGTTCCAGCATTTGAAAACAACACGACTACCGTAGCAGTCATATTCTTTGTTCTGTTGCTTTATGCGGCAGCATTTACGTCCTTCAACGTGCCGTACTTCGCGATGCCTGCGGAGATGACGTCCAATTATCACGAACGTACCGTGATTATGTCGCAGCGCATTTTCTTTTCGACGATGTCCGTCGTCTCAATTTCAGTAATGGGTCCATTCATCATCGAAGCTTTTGGTGGCGGCATTGCCGGCTACAAAGGCATGAGCTGGGTTATGGCTTGCATTGTTTTTCTAGGAATGGGGACCACCTTTTTATTGACCAGGAATGTTGCTTTCACTTTGAGGTCCGAACGAAGCAACTACCGCATTCGCAGCCAAATAAAACTCATACTTAATAACAAGCCCTTCTGTACTTTCATTGTTGCGAAGTCATTGATCTTTATCGGGTCCGCATCGGCCCAGGGAACGCTTCTTTTTATGGGGCAGTTTGTTCTCGGTCGAGGTGAAATGATTCTGGTCGGTTTCGGCATCGGCTACACGTTGGGCGTGGTTTTATCGCTTCCCATATGGACCTATCTGATAGCCAAAGTTCTCGGTAAGCGCAATGCTTTCCGAATTGCTTCTATTGGATTGGGCCTGGCCATGCTCACGTGGTGGATTGCTGTGCCCGACGAATCATTCATCGTTTTTTATTCGCGCTTTTTCTTAATGGGCATATTTTCTGCCGGGGGATTAGTTTCCGGATCGGCTATGCTTCCCGACATCATTGAATATGATAGGTGGCGATCCGGGTTGAGCCAGGAGGGTCTGTATGCTGCAACTTTCAGTCTGATCGAAAAGATTGCCTATACGGCGGGACCCGCTATGCTTGGTCTGTTACTTAGCGCCGCGGGGTTTATTGCGGTTCAAAAAGGGCAATTCGTCGATCAACCGGACGCAGCAATTACCGCGATTCGCGTGGCCGTTTCCATCATACCGGCGGTTCTGTCGATTATTGGCGGCCTGATTATTGGGTTTTATGATCTTGACGAGGCGAAACTGAAATCGGCGCAATCCATGTCGTCTGGAACCACCTAAGGCCGTGCTGTTTACTACGATTTGGCCGTAGCTTTTTTGCCGTGGTTGCCTAACAACTCGCCTGAGCGGGGAGCGGAACTAGTGCAGAACTGCCAAGTTTCGCTTGGCGGCAAATCCAACGTTAGGCAGCGCTTTCCATGCTGTTTGCAGTGGCTGGTATTAGCGGAGCCGGGTCGAGTACCCAATTGCCAGAGTCACGCCGGTCGGGGCACGGAATCGCGTAGGCCACATCACCATGTCTTTCCCACAACGCTTTGGTATCCAAGCGCCAGCCTCTGGCGTTCCAGTCTTTAAGATGATTTCGGTAGCGCACAATGCCCTCATCGCCCGGTGTTAGCATTTCCTTGGTATTCGTATCCGGTGTTCTGATGGGATAGATTCCTTCGAGGACGGTAATGTCTTCGATCGTGACGCGAAGATTCGCGTCACGCACGAATTGATCATTTTCAGGCTCCATCATAAAGTCTCGCAGATTTAAAAAATAAATTTTGGTGCGACCCCCATCAATGGGTGCTTCAAAGAAATACTGGTGAAGACTTTTGTTTGTTTTGAAGTTGATCCAGGTAATTAGCGTATTCGGGCCATAGTGCTCCGAACTTGCGCTAAGGCCCTCGGGAATACCGCCAACGCCTTCCACGTCGGTTGGTTTCTCAGTCTGTTCAGTGAATTTACCGATGAACTTGCTGCCCCAGGGTACGTCGAGGTATTTAATATCGCCTGGGTTTGGCTGCGGGGAACCCTGGATCGGGTGCACGAATTCGTTATGAACCGGGTCCATCCCATTCTCCAGCGAGCGTTCGTAGTAGCAGGCGGGTTCCAAAATCATGAGCTCGGTGCTCCGCCATTCCGGATCGGCATATTCCTGGATTTCGTAGAGTGGTGCACGTTCTTCCTCGGGCAAATCGCCGAGGAACGCAAACACGATGCCATATTTTTCCTGCACCGGGTAACTGTCTACTTTGGCGCGTGCCGGCGGCTTGGCATCCGCCTCGAGGGACGGTACCAGCTTACATTTGCCGTCACCGCCATAACGCCAGCCGTGATAGGGGCAGACGATACAGCCATCTTTGATCGAGCCGTTGGCCAACGAGCCGCCGCGGTGCGCGCAGGTATTGGCCAGCACATGGGCGGTACTTGCAGCATCGCGAAACGCTACGAATGAAAACCCCATGACCTGAGATTCCACGGGTTCGGTGGCTTCCAGTTCTGCGCTGGTGCAGATTGGATACCAGAAGTTGATGTACATTGCGTTGCTCCCAGAATCCTGTTGTTCTTATAGTTACCTGGAGGATTTTAATTCATGTTCCTGCCAAAACCCAGTGGATAAGATGGCTAGATTAACTTTTAAATTGAAGCGCCTGCGGAAAGCGCCGATTTTCGTAACTTCGAATATCCACTGTAGGGGAAGGGAAGCTGGTATTCCGTCCAGATTCGAAGGTACCGTCCTAACTGGGAAACTCAAGCTGTTCGCTCCTACCGATCTTGCTTCTGTGCGGGTTCTTTTTATTTGGATATATAATGGAACCCACCCCGTTACGTACCATGTAAGGCTTTGAATTGGTAGTAAATTGCGGTAAAAACGAAGCAAATCTACCCAAATTCCGCGGCTGCACAGTTGCTAGGGTGAGCATTTGCCGCACT
>JAYZJE010000034.1:0-4282 GCA_036164895.1 Pseudomonadota bacterium | reverse complement strand
GCACCACTATGAAAACTAAGAAGGCCCGGTTCCGTAACAAAAGTTCCTTCGGGGAAAAATGCCAATGATTCCCCGTCGCGCGCCAATTGCAGCAGTCGCCACGCATCGCTGGTGCGTTGGCTGGTGTTTTTCCGGTTGACGAATTCGGCGCCTATCCGCTGCAGCAAAAAATTAGCCAACGGCACGTGCGCCATCTCACCTTTGATGACAAAACTGAACCTCGCGGGTAACACTGCGGCTAACAGGACGCCGTCAATATAGCTCGAGTGGTTGGCGACGATGACCGAAGCACCGTTTGGAATATTTTCGATGCCTGTTACGTCAAGCCGCGTGCCGGTAAGATTAAACACTAACTTTGAAGTTGCTTTGGTCAGCATTCTCCGCAGCGGTTTGTATGGCGTTACAGCCAAAAGTACGGTCGTTGCGAGGCTTAGAGCGATGAAAATGAGCCAGGCATACAGCCCGAAAACGATGTGACATATGCGCAGCAGTCTGGTAATCAGGTAAGACATTCTGTTAAATCACCGGTTTGTGGTAACTGGTCAGACTGTTGTGAAATCCATCGCGTTAAGCATAGACTTTGGCACGCATACTTTTTTGGTTACCGGCAGAGGGCTTCAATTGGCATATCTGAGTCTGCAGTGCAACGCGCGGAGGAATCGAGATCAGGCTCAGTGATGTTAGCAAGTGGATGGCATTATCGGTGTTCGGGATCGGCTGGTCCAATTCATTAATCGGATCCACCGTCGTTGTGTGGCTCGAAAAATTGCGTTTGCCGCGAGAGTTGATGTGCAGTAATGTCAGAATTATCTATTAGGTCTGTCGATGCCGCTGCAAACGGGTCGCGATCCGCCGAGGCGATAATCGACAAGTTTCTTGACGCGATCTGGATGGAGCGGGGCCTTTCCGCAAATACGCTGGAGGCCTACCGCGCCGACCTCGTGTGCTTACGTCGCTGGCTTTCGCAGCGGGATGTCAAACTGATACGCGCAAGCCGCAGCGATTTGCTAGCATTTATTGCTTGGCGCACTGAACAAGGTGCCAAGCCCCGGTCAATGGCACGCCAGCTTTCGAGTTTCCGACGCTTTTACCGTTTTTTGGTTCGGGAAAGTGTTGTTAAGGAAGATCCTACCCTGAAAATCGAGATGCCATCTATAGGCCGATCGTTACCACAGTCTTTGACTGAAACCGAAGTTGGCGCCTTGCTGGCGGCGCCAGATGTAAGCGATCCGCTGGGGCACCGGGACCGGACCATGCTGGAGGTTTTGTATGCGACAGGTCTGCGGGTCTCTGAGTTGATCAACCTAAAGCAAAGTGAGGTTAACCTGAACCAGGGCGTGGTACGCATCATCGGTAAAGCAGGTCGCGAAAGACTTGTTCCACTGGGTGAGGAAGCCCAGAGCTGGTTACTTGAATTTATTGCGGGACCACGAACGGAAATTCTCCGGGAGCGTCAAACCGACTACCTTTTCCCAACGCGCCGCGGCGACCGCATGACCCGCCAAGCGTTCTGGCACATAATAAAAAGGTATGCACAGAGCGCGGCGATCGGTCAGAAACTTTCCCCGCATACACTTCGCCACGCATTTGCGACCCATCTGCTGAACAATGGTGCTGACTTGCGTGTAGTGCAAATGCTGCTCGGACACAGTGACCTGTCGACAACCCAGATTTACACTCACGTTGCTAGGGAGCGCATGAAAGAGCTGCATTCCCGGCACCATCCCAGAGGCTGATTCAGCCCACCCTGCAGGCGACACAACTTTGTGGCGCATTGCCGTGGCGCCATAGCATTTACCCGACGTCTGTAGGCCAGGCTCAACGGATTTGTGATAGGCACTACAAAATTCCTTGGATTACCATACTCACAGTTGCCGCGGGTTTACCCAGCACTTGGTTGCGCTTATCCCTGTGATAGAATTTGCGGCGCCCGTGTGTGACTCGGAACCCGTCGTCGCCACGCGGTCTTAGGATTGGTTAGTAAGTCGAGCGTTAATCATGCGATTGTTCCAGATCAGCGCCACAGCGGCGGTAGTTTTGATGTCGCTTGTATCAGGCATTGGTGCAGGCGACGATACAGCGCCAGCGGTATATCAAGACCTTGCAGACAAATTTGCCCCGATCGAAGTTGATGATATTCGTCCAGCACCCGTTCCTGGATTGCTAGAAATTTTCGTCGAAGGGGAAATCTTATACGCGACTGAGGATGGGCGATTTCTATTTCGCGGCGATATCTTCGATGCAACGACCAGTGAGAACCTGACTGAGACGCAGCGCAACGTATCTCGGAAAGCAAAGTTAAACGTTATTGACGAAGAAAGTTTGATCGTTTTTCAGCCCGACGAGACCAAGTACACGGTAAACGTGTTCACGGACATTGACTGTACTTATTGCCGCAAATTTCATCGTGATATGGAAAACCTGCGTGCGAAGGGGATTCGCGTCAGATACCTATTTTTCCCTCGCGCGGGCCCAGGCAGTGAGAGTTGGCAAAAAGCTAACTCGGTTTGGTGTTCTGACGATCGAAAAGAGGCGATGACCCAGGCTAAGCTCGGCGCAGATCTCGAGGTGCTGGAATGTGGAACCACGCCGGTAGCGCAGCATTATGAACTCGGCAAGGCAATTGGAATTCAGGGGACCCCGGCGATTCTTACGGAATCAGGAGAAATGCTCGGCGGCTATGTTCCGCCAAGCATCCTGGAAGAGGAGTTGGCGCAGCGCGCTGCACTTTGATCAGCGTTCCAGATGCTGGAACTTATTCTCCACTTCGGTCCATTCATCGGCATCTTCGGGAACGTCACCGATTTCGGTGATAACCGGCCAAATCGCCGAAAGCTCCACATTCAACTCCAGAAATTTTTCCTGCCCAGGAGGCAGTTCGTCTTCGGCGTATATCGCTTCAACCGGACACTCGGGTTCACACAGGGTGCAGTCGATGCACTCGTCGGGATCGATTGACAGCATATTGGGACCTTCATGGAAGCAATCCACCGGGCAGACTTCTACGCAATCCATGTATTTGCACTTAATGCATGTTTCGGTTACGACGAAGGTCACTTAACCCTCCTGGGTGTATTGTCATCAGTGGTCCATTCGAGCGCCGTACTCTAATCCTATAAGCCGCAGAATCCAACCGGATCAATGCCAGCTTGTTCACGCGCTGGACCCATTGGGTTTCCGAGAGTTGGGGCTCTTCAGCTTCAGGAAATCCTGATGCGTGGCGCCTGAGTAAGGTGAACGCTATTGTCCCCTTTGGTCTGGGATTTTAGCAATTGTTCCAAGGCGATTCTAACACTAGGGAAAGCGATTTCGCCCCAAGGCAGTTCAGCAAAACTGAACAGCCGTGCCTCTGAGGTTTCGTGTCCTGCCTCGAATTTTGCTGCGGGCAGTTCCGCGCGAAAAAAAATATGCACCTGTCGAGCGTGTGTTACGTCTACCACCGCAAGCATTGGACCAAGCGTAACCCTTGCTTTAGCTTCTTCCCAAGTCTCTCGAATAGCTGCCTCGGCTAGAGTTTCCTCTAATTCCATGAACCCCGCCGGAACCGTCCAATAGCCGACACGCGGTTGGATGGAACGTTTGCATAGCAATATTGATCCACGGTGCTCGGGAATACAGCCAACGACCATACGTGGGTTTTCGTAGTGAATTGTGTGGCATTTGCGGCAGACATATCGTGCCCGATTATCTCCCGGTGGAATCTCCGAGGTCGTTGGATTGCCGCATTTGGGGCAATAATTGATTTCAGAGCCGAACGGTTTTTGGGTCACTGTCAATTTCCTTACACGGGCAGTGTCTTGCTCCAGCCTAATATCCTCGCGACGGCATCACCGCCGGCCGATCAGTAGATCTCGTATTAGCACTGCACAGTATTTCATTTGCTGCGCAGAGGTGGTGCTTTTGGTGCCGGGAGCGCGGCTCCCGAGTTATATATAGAACCCATCATCCTGAAATAGCTAGTATAAGCGGGCGGGCAGGGATCGTTCCAGCGTCGGCGGCGGATATAACCGAGAGGCATCCGGCCAATTCGACTGGGCAGCTGGCAGTCTGTCCGAAGACCAATAAACAACCGTTACGTTTCACGATAAGAGCCCCGCCCTTGTGGCGGGGTTTTTGTTTGCCTGTTCATCTGGTCTTTAGCAGCAGTCACCTTGCTGGCTGGCAGTGCCAGGGGAGTACCCACCCACCTTGCTGGCTGGTAGCGGTGGGCATATCCTTTACACCATCACCACAGCTATAAACCCAACCGGCCCGGTTAGGGCATTCAAGAGGACCACATCAT
>JAYZJE010000033.1:0-2847 GCA_036164895.1 Pseudomonadota bacterium | reverse complement strand
AGTTTAAAAATGTCACCTTCATAAGGTGAGTGGTGCTCACCTGAGGCGACCGACTGAACAATTTCAATTGCCTCACGCACGGCCCGAACAATTCGCATTTTTTTCGGGTTCAGCGTTTGCCCCATGGCGGCGAGCATGCCGCCGCCGGCTCCGATCGCCACCATCGACCGACCTTCGCTGATTTCGTTCAGGGAACTGATCGCATTAGCGATTTTCAGTGGATGCATTTCCCACGGACTGATCGCCAACACGCCAAGCTCAATCGTTTTCGTGGCCAGCGCCGCCTGCACCAAACTGATAAAACCATCCCAGTGCGCCCAAAAGTTTGATGTCCACAGCGCGCGTATCCCGTAGTTCTCAGCCGCAACGGCGATTTCAACAACCCGCGCAGGGGGAATATCCGGTTCCAGGACAATCTCGATATCCATAGCGTTGTTCTCGTGCGATGAAGGTATCGATACTAACTGAAGGTGTTGTCTGCACCGCTTGGACCAGCGGGCTGCGACTGCTGCGCGGATTACATTACCCCGCCAAAGGGCATGTCCAGACTAAGACTAAAAACCTGAGCAGGACTGGGTCCGCTTGGTTGGTACTGCGACAGCCCCTTTGCCGCAGCCGACCCGATGGGGTAGCCTGTAAGGTTGAAAATTGGCCGTCGTTCGCAGCCGCTACCTAGGGTCCTGTCAGCAACAAGTTGAACTAACAAGGCCCCGCTACCGGCTGATTTGATAAGGAGGACGCATAATGTACATCAACTTTTGGTATCCCATCGCCATCAGTGAGGAAGTCAAGGCCGATGAGCCATTACGGGTGGAAGTTCTATCATTGAAATTCGTCGCGTTTCGAGATACTGACGGCACGGCGCATGTGCTGAGCGATACCTGCTCGCACCGCGGTGGTTCGCTGGGCAAAGGTTGGGTCAAGGACAGCTGTGTTATCTGTCCGTATCACGGCTGGCGTTATAACGGCGCCGGCAAATGCACGACGATTCCATCGATTGGCTACGACGGCAAACCGCCACCACGTGCCAAGGTCGACAGTTACCCGGTGCAGGAAAAATACGGAATCGTGTTTGCATTTCTGGGTGACCTACCGGAAGAAGAACGCCCGACATTGATGCCGATCGATGAATACGATGACGACGCATGGCGCGCCAGCGAATCGATGGTGCTACCCGTCAATTACTACTACGAACGCTCGATCGAGAACGGCCTGGATCCAGCTCACAACGAGTTTGTCCACCCGACCCATGGCTTTGCCGGCAATAACCCCGATTACAAAGTGCCGGACATGGCTGTTAAGGATCTGGAATTCGGCTGCTACATGGGAGGTGAGATGGAATCGTCGGGTTACAACGACCCCACGATGAAGCAGGTGCGCGAAGGTGCCGCTACCACCGTCGCGGGGACCGGTACGCACGGCCCAAATTCCATGTACACCTGGATCAATTTTACTGAAGATAAAGCCTTCCACCAGTACATATGGGAAACACCGATCGACGAGAACCAAACAAGATTATTCTTCGTCAACCTGCGTAACATGATGCTGGGTCCGGAAATGGACGAACGGGTCAGGGAACGCAACCTGGTCATCGCACATCAGGATATTGACGTGTTGAGCGAACTCGATCCGATCCGCACCCCGGCTTCGAACACCAAGGAAATACTGATGCCAGCGGACAAAGCCGTGCTCAGGTACCGCGAATGGCTGGAGCAGTGGGAAAACCAAGGGTGGCGCATCGATCTGGACACTTTGCGTGCGAAGCGCGGCGATGTGGCATTCGCCATTCCCTGCCCGACTCGCCGAACATCCGGTAACTGGGTCCTGGATCCGGTGCCGCTGATGCCGGCACGCGAAATCAACGTATCGGCCGCGAAAAAAACCGGCACGGGCTAACAGCTAATGCCCACCTGGCCCAAAACGGCACGGGGGAAGTAACCGAGGTCAGAACCGTCCGCAAAATTCTCCAACGACTCTGGTGAATTCCTCCGGGTGCTCGACGTGCGATGAGTGCCCGGAACTGTTGAAGACGTGCATCTCCGATATTGGTGTCGCCGTGTTGATCACATCGAACAGCAAAAATCCCCCCGATAGCGGTGATGACGGATCGTTATAGCCCCATATCACCAAGCTCGGCACCTGCAGCATGCCGGCGACAATGTCCTGGCGCGCCTGCTCGAATAAAGCCCGCGCATCGGGGTGGCGCGGATTCATATTCATCTTCGTCATGATAGCGTTGGCTTCTTCAAGCTTCGGCAGTCGCGCCAGTTCGTAACCGCGCTTGGCGCCTGCGGTGGTGATGTTATTCAACGTATAGGACTGGAATTCGCGGGTTCTCTGGATGCTCTCGACAGTTTCGCCTTCGACCGGATGAAACTGGATCGTGTTCATGTAGAACCGCGCCGTATGCAAAGCCTCGGCGTTCCCTGGCGCAAGCACGCTATCAACATTGACAACGCAGTAAACGCGGTCCGGATGGTCAAGCGCAATGCGCGATACCGGCCAGCCACCCTGTGAATGGCCGACGAGCCCGACGCGTTCGATACCAACCGCATTGATAAATCCCCAAACGTGGTCAATGACGTGTTCGTAATAGCGTTTGTAATCGTCTTCGTTCGCCAAGTTGTCGGTCAACCCCTGGCCTATCCGGTCGATCGCGTAGACGTGAAAGTTTTTGGCAAGGTCGTCAAAGTTGCGAACCCAAGTCAGTGCGCCACCCGCTTTACCAGTCGGTTGACCTCCGTGCAGCAACAACAGTGCGGGGCCCCTGCCTTTATCCCAGTAACGTGTGCGAATGCCGTCAACGTTAACGAATTTCGCTTCCAAATCAGACATCGAGTTTGCCCA
>JAYZJE010000032.1:0-11264 GCA_036164895.1 Pseudomonadota bacterium | reverse complement strand
CGTTCATTGGATTTGCCCTTGCTTATCGGAGGTGCGACAACGTCACCGGCGCATACTGCAGTCAAAATAGACCCGGAATATGAGGGCGCAGTCGTCTACGTCAAGGACGCATCGCGATCGGTCGGTGTTGCCCAGAATCTAAACAGTCCAGAAAAGCGCGATAGTTTTATTGCATCGGCAAAGGCCGATTGCCAGAAGCGTCGCGAGCGCCACGCCGGTAAGACGCGTCAGGTACCGCAGTTGAGTCTTGCTAATGCGCGTAGGAACAAGGCTCAGGTCGACTGGACCGCCTACCGGCCTCCCGTTCCGTCATTTACTGGCGCAAAAGTATTCGATCGCCTGCCGTTGGCAACACTGCTGGATTACATCGACTGGATGCCCTTCTTCAACGCTTGGGAATTTCACGGCCGTTTCCCGGACATTCTTGATGATGACGTCGTCGGCGAAGCAGCCAACAGCCTATACCGTGACGCCCGGACCATGCTTGATGCGATAGTTAGAGAGCAGTGGTTCGAAGCGCGCTCGGTAATAGGGTTTTTTGCGGCCGCCACGACCGGCGATGATGACATTCGGATTTTTACCAACGATGAACGCACCGAAACACTGACTGTGTTGCACCATCTGCGCCAACAGCGCGGTAAGCCCGAAGGTCAACCGCATTACTGCTTGGCCGATTTCGTCGCTCCCGAGGATAGCGGGGTTGCTGACTACATTGGCGCGTTTGCCGTGACCGCCGGCCTTGGCGTAGACGAGCACGCGCAAGATTTTGAAGCGCGGCACGATGACTATGGCGCAATCATTTTGAAAGCGCTTGCGGACCGGTTGGCCGAAGCTACCACCGAGTACATGCACGAGAAAGTGCGCAAACTTTATTGGGGATATGCCGCCGATGAGAAGCTTAGCAACGATGACTTGATCGCTGAACGCTACCGCGGCATCCGTCCGGCCCCCGGGTATCCGGCCTGTCCCGACCACACCGAAAAAGCGATCTTATGGAAGCTGCTGGATGTGGAACACAGCACCGGCATTTCGCTGACGGAATCGTTCGCCATGCTGCCCACGGCTTCGGTCAGTGGTTTTTACTTCTCGCACCCGCAAGCGACATATTTTCCGGTCGGCAAGCTTGGCGCCGACCAGGCCGAAGACTATGCACGCCGCAAAGGCATGTCGCTGGCAACGGTTGAGCGCTGGTTGAGTGCCAACCTTGGCTACGAGGCACATGCCGCCTAATCAGGCTGGCTTGCCGCAAACCGGACAGTCGTTACGGCGGGGAATCTTGACCGACCGCGATGCACCGGTTATCGCGTCGTAGATCCACAAGCGCCCATCGAATTCGCTCGGCAGTCCAACAATCAGTTTGATGGCTTCCGTCGCCATCATGCAGCCGACGGTGCCGGCAACCGGGGCTAGGATTCCCTGTCCGGCGCAGTCCTCGAGATTCTCGTCAGCCTCGGCATACAGGCAGCGGTAACAAGGGCCTGCGTCCGGTTCGTGCCTGAATACAGCCAGCTGTCCTTCGAAACGGATGGCTGCGCCGCTGACCAGCGGCTTGTGTGTTGCCGCACAAACTTCATTGATTAACCAGCGCGAGGCGAAATTGTCGGTACAGTCCAGCACGACCGTGCAGTCCGAGACGGTTTTCTGCAGTGCGCGCTGCTCGAGATGCGCGGGTAGCGGGATGATCTGGATATTCGGGTTCCAGCGCCTAAGCTGAGCCGCCGCGGCCTCGGCTTTATGCCGGCCGAGGTCATTCGGGTCGAACAGAATTTGCCGCGGCAGGTTGGTAGCATCGACGCGGTCGAAGTCATTGATCAGCAGGCGCCCAACGCCCGAATTCGCGAGGTACAGGCTGGCCGCTGAACCCAGACCACCGAGCCCGACAACCAGCACAGTGGCAGCCTCCAGTTTTTGCTGCCCCTGCATGCCGATGCCGGGCAGGCCAATATGGCGGCTGTAACGAACGTCTTCGGCGTCAGTCATAGGAGTCTCCCTCGCCACCAATGGCTGAGCCTGCGGTTGCTTGTTTCCAGCAGCCCTCGGTGACGCGCTGCTGCCCGGACAGATCACGATAAGTCGCGATCGAGCTGAATTCCAGGTCGGCCAACAATGACCGTACCACCTTCGCCTGGTCATTCGCGTGCTCCAGCAGTAGCCAGCCTCCCGCGTGCAGGTGAGCATCCGCCCGACCGATAATTGACCGGATTGCGTCGAGGCCGTCCGGTCCGGCAAACAAGGCGATTGAGGGTTCGTGCATGACAGCCGCATCACTGCATCCGTTGAGTGTTGTAGCGACGTATGGTGGATTGCTCAGAATTATGTCAAAGCACGACTCGCGCACCGGCTCGAACCACGGGCCTTGCTGCCAGCAGATTCCGTCGATGTTTAGCCGGCGTGCGTTCCCGCGCGCGACCTTCAGAGCCACTTCGCTGACATCCGTGGCGGTGATGGCCGCAGCAGAACGTTCCCTGGCGATGGCCAGCGCGATGGCGCCGCTGCCGGTACCGAGCTCGAGCACACTGGCCGTTGACTGGGGCTTAATTCTCACCAGCCCGCGTTCGACGAGCAACTCCGTTTCGGGACGGGGTATCAATGTATCTGTCGTTACCTCTAAAGGCATTGACCAGAATTCGCGCCGGCCGATTAGTTGGGCAACCGGTCGGCCATGCTGGCGCTGCTCGACAAGCTGCAAAAAGTGCTTACCCGCATCCGCCACCACCGGATCAGCACCCCGGGTATAAAATGTAACCCGCGCTTTCTTAAGCACATGCTCCAACAGAATTTCCGCATCAAGTCGTGCAGAATCGCTGTTGTCGGCCAACCTCGCGCAGCCCTCATGCAGCAGTTCGCTAATTGTCACATGATTGGTTTCTTCCATCACTGACCGCAATGCTCTTTTGTGTCCAAGGCCTAGGCCCTATAGTAGACCGCATTTGGTAGATTTTCTGGTCTATCCTGGCGTGTTGCCTGGCTGGTGTGGCGTGGCCGGGATTAAAGTCAAACCGGGGCGATGAGCGACTCCGATAAAAAACTTGACACACTGTGCATTCATGCCGGGCAGACAATCGACCCGGCTACCGGGGCGGTCATGCCGCCAATCTATACGAGTACGACGTTTGAACACGAGGCATTCGGACAGGCCGGTGCATACGCCTATTCGCGCGGCGCTAACCCAACCCGCGGGGCGCTCGAGCGCTGTGTCGCCGAACTTGAGGGTGGCGCGCGCGGATTTGCTTATGCGTCGGGGATGGCCGCAACAGCGGCTGTGCTGGAGTTGCTGGCGGCCGGCAGCCACGTTATTACCCAACGGGGCATCTATGGGGGCACGCTACGGCTGTTTAACCAGGTACGGCGCCATTCGGCCGGGCTCGATTTCACGTTCGTGGATTTTTATGATCTAGACCGGGTCGCGTCGCTACTGCGTTCCGAAACGCAATTAATTTGGGTTGAAACGCCAGCCAACCCGCTGCTGGACGTCGTCGATCTTACGGCTGTGGTGGAGCTCGCGCACCGCCGTGGTGTGCTGGTCTGCGTCGACAACACTTTTGCCAGCCCGATTTTCCAGCGGCCCCTCGAGATGGGTTGCGACATTGTCATGCACTCGTCGACCAAGTACCTGGGCGGCCATTCCGATGCTCTTGGCGGCGTCAACGTCGTTGCTGACCTAGAGCTGGGTCAGCAAATCGCGGCTATCACCAGTGGTGTCGGCAGTGTTGCCGGGCCCTTCGACGCGTATCTTGTGCTGCGGGGGATAAAAACCCTGGCCTTACGCATGGAGCGGCATGAAACGAACGCGCGGGCCATCGCGGCGTGGCTCGAAACGCACGAGCGCGCGCAGCTGGTTAGGTATCCTGGTCTGCCAAGCCACCCACAATATGATTTGGCGTGTAGCCAAATGGACGGCTTTGGCGGCGTGGTTACCTTTCAGCTGGATGGCGATCTTGGCGCAGTGGGTGCGGTTCTGGAAAAGCTGCAGGTGTTCACGATGGCGGAAAGTCTTGGGGGTGTGGAGAGCCTGGTCGGACATCCGGCAACGATGAGCCATTCGAATATACCCGCCGAGCAGCGCCGGGAACTGGGTATAGACGACAATCTGATTCGCTTATCGGTCGGCATTGAAAATGTCGATGACCTGATCGCCGACCTGGACCAAGCCCTGGCAAGGTAGGCAGCTGCTCAGTTGTCCAGGTTCAGCCAATCCGGCAACTCCAGCCCGCGTTCGGCCAAGTACTCACGGTTGAACAGTCGCTGCCGATAGCGCATCGCTGAGTCACATAACAGCGTGACGATAACATGCCCTGGGCCGAGTTCCTTAGCCAGCCGGATGGCGCCGGCAACATTAACGCCGCTGGACGCGCCCAGCGACAGCCCCTCGCGGCGAATCATGTCGTAGACCAGCGGGACCGATTCCTCGTCCGAAATCTGGTACGGGACATCGATCGGTGTGCCTTCGAGGTTGTCGGTGATACGCGAATTGCCGATTCCTTCGCTGATTGAAGTGCCCTCGGCCTTCAGTTCACCGTTCTTGTAATAGTTATAGAGTGCAGAACCGGTCGGGTCAGCGAGCCCGATCGTGATGTCTGGCTTACGAGCTTTAAGCGCTTGGGCAACGCCGGCCAGCGTACCTCCGGTGCCAACCGAGCAGATGAAAGCATCAACGCTAGCCTGAGTCTGTTCCCATATTTCGGGCCCGGTCGTTTCCGCATGGAAATCACGATTCGCCGTGTTATTGAACTGATTTGCCCAAATGGCCCCGTTCTGTGATGTTTTGTTGAGTTTCTCTGCCAGTCGCTTGGACTGGTGGGTGAAATGATTGGGGTCTTTCAGCGGCACCGCCGGCACAAGTCGTACGTCAGCACCATACGATTTAAGCGTGTCGATTTTATCTTTGCTCTGGTTGTCAGGCATGACGATGACTGTTTCGTATCCCAGTGAGTTGCCGACGACTGCGAGCCCGATACCGGTGTTGCCGGCCGTTCCCTCAACGACGATACCACCGGGGTTGAGTTGCCCACGCTTCTCGGCGTCTCGCACGATCCCTAGCGCAGCCCGGTCTTTGACCGACCCGCCGGGATTCATGAACTCGGCCTTGCCAAGAATCTCGCATCCGGTTTGATCTGAGAAATAATTGAGGCGCATTAGCGGCGTGTTGCCGATGCAGTCCGTCAACGAATCCAATTTTGGTTTGTTCATTTTGTTTAGTTTTCCAGTGTGGTCAGCTGATCGGTCTGATGCTCGATGATCAATGCGTCAATGATCGCATCCATGCCACCCTGCAGAATCTCTTCCAGCTTGTAGAGCGTCAGATTAATGCGGTGATCTGTTACCCGGCCTTGGGGAAAGTTGTAAGTTCGTATTCGTTGCGAACGATCCCCGCTGCCGATCAAGTTGCGCCGCTGCTCGGCCTGCTCGGATATTTGTTTTTGTTGCTGCGCATCAAGCAGCTTGGCCTGCAGCAGAGACATTGCCCTTGCGCGGTTCTTATGTTGTGATCTTTCATCTTGGCATTCGACCACGATACCGCTAGGCAGGTGTGTTAGCCGCACGGCGGAATCCGTTTTATTCACATGCTGACCACCGGCACCGGAAGCACGATAGGTATCTACCCGAACGTCGGTCGAATTGATGTTTATTTCGTCAATGGATTCGACTTCCGGCAGCACTGCAACCGTGCACGCCGAGGTATGAATGCGACCCTGAGACTCTGTTTCGGGTACGCGTTGCACCCGGTGCGCACCGGACTCAAATTTCAGCCGTGAATAGGCGCCACGACCATCAATTTTGCTGATTATTTCCTTGAAGCCGCCGTGTTCACCTTCATGCTGGCTGAGTACTTCAATTTTCCAGATTTGCCGCTCGGCATAGCGTAGGTACATGCGAAACAAGTTGCCTGCAAACAGTGCCGCTTCATCGCCGCCGGTGCCCGCCCGAATTTCGAGAAAGATATTGCTGTCGTCGTGCGGATCTCGCGGTATTAGGTGTTTTTTTACCGCGAGTTCCAGCTCCGTTAGGAGTGCCTCGACCGCTACAGCTTCTTCCTCACCCAGCCCGCGTATCTCAGCGTCGCCGTCCTCGAGCATGTCCCGCGCCGCATCAAGGTCTGCTTCGGCCTGCTGGTAGCTGGTGAACAACTTAACTACCGGGTCTAGGTGCGAGTACTCTCGTGACAAGTCGCGGAACCTGTTCTGATCGGCAATCACTACAGGATCCGACAGCATGGTGGCAATCTCTTCCTGACGCGCAGCCAGGCGTTGCAGTTTTTCGACTATGGGTTGTTTCACTAATTGATGCTTTGATTCAGAGGCGGGCTAAGGGTGCGGGCAATACCAACAATATAGTTTAACTTGAATTCGTTTTCTGCTTCGATGATCGTCGGGATTGGCGCCAGATCTGCTATGGTAACCGGTCCACGGCGGGCAACGCGTGGCCGTGAACCGGCCAGATGGACACAATATTCGACACAAGATTTAAAGCTGGCGGGCGCGGTTTCGAAATAGCGTTTCTGCTGTTGCTGTTCTGGGGCTGTGCCAGTGATAAAGCCTCGCGTCATGACACTGACTATGTGCCTGATGCAAGCTATCACCTGCTAATGGCCGAAATCGCGCTGGAGCGATCTGAACATCTGGTTGCCGTAAAAGAGTACCTGCGCGCGGCAGAAGAATCGGCCGATCCAAATGTGGCCCGTCGATCGACCGAATTCGCATTCAATCACGGCTTCGACGCGTATGCGTTGCGCAGTGCCAGTCATTGGGAAAGACTGGAACCAGAAAACCTGATCATTCACAGTTATCTTGGCCGCCTGTATTTTCGTCTAAATGATCTCGATCAGGCGTACCGCCAATATTCCCTTTCACTTGGACCGCAAGAGGAACGCGTTGATGCGGACTTTCTGCTTCTCGCCGGTGAGTTGGTTGCTGAGGGGGAGCCTCGGCGTGCGCTGACATTGCTGGAACGCTTCATCGCAGGAAACTCGGGCACGCCCGGTGCGTGGCTGGCCGTTGCCAACACCGCAATGCAGGTGGGCGATGCCGAGTTTGCGCTCCAAAGCGCATCGCGGGCGTACGATCTCGCACCCGACTGGGACCAGTCTCAACTGGCCGTAGCCAGGGCACTGTTGTTGTCGGGCGAAACGGATGCGGCGTTGGATCGAATCGACGGAATGCTGGAGCGCCGCCCGACGCTTGAGATGGAATTAGAATATGTGCGCCTGCTGACAGCGGCTGGTGAGGAACTGCCTGCAATCGAACGACTAGATGATCTGGCCCGGCAATATGGAGATCGACCGGAAATTCTCCGCACGCATGGCATCATCAGTTTGCAGGCCGGGGATTCGGTTGCTGCTTGGCGCGATTTCAGCCAGTTGTTGTCCGCTGGTTACAACGTCAACGAGAGCTTTTATTACCTGGGCCGGATTGCGTTTGAGCAGCAGCATTACCTGCAGGCCGTCCGGCTGTATGGACGGATTATGTCAAGCCGCTACTTGGTGCCGGCGCAGCTGAACATCAGCCGGTTATACACGTTACTGAAGAATCCGGAAACCGCGTTAAATCATCTGCAGCAGTTTGCCGAGAATTACCCCAAGTACGCCTTCGATGTACTTCCGGCCCAGGCTAGGCTGTTGATTTCGATGGATAGGCAGACGGACGCGCTGGAGGTATATGATCGTGCCCTCTTATATAAACCCGATAAAGAGTCATTGCTGCTTGCGCGCGGTTCATTGTTTGAGAGCGTCGGCCAGCTGAAAAATGCGATCAACGATTTTCGACGTGCAGTTGACGTTTCGCCGGACAGCGCGCTGGCGCTTAATGCGCTGGGTTATACGCTGGCTAATCAGACTAACCGGTACCGCGAAGCCTATCGGTATACCAAGCGTGCCATGGCGCTGGATCCCGACAACGCGGCCGTTATTGACAGCATGGGCTGGGTGCAGTATCGGCGAGGCCGTCTAACGGATGCGCTGACTTATCTTGAGCGGGCGCATGCGTTGATGCCGGATCCGGAAGTTTCGGCTCATCTCGGTGAGGTACTTTGGGTGCAGGGAGATCGGGAAGCCGCGGGGCAAATTTGGAACCAAGCGTTACAGGAACACCCGGACAGCCCGGCGCTGAACAAAACGATGCTGCGGTTCAACCCATGAAGCGATGTGCCTGTGTTTTGGCGGTGCTTTTCGTGGTCAGTGCCTGCTCGGCAATGCGGCCGGCGCTGGGGCCATCGGCCGACTGGCAGGAGCGACGGAACCGCTTGTCTGAGCTTTCATCGTGGCAATTTAGGGGTAGGATTGCAGTGCGCTACGAGTCGCGCGGCGAGCAGGGAAACCTGAGCTGGCGACAAACTGGCGCGCAATCGATGATTCAGATCAGCGGCCCGCTCGGTACGGGTGCCTACCAGATTTTGTCGCAGCCGGGATCCGTGACGGTCATTAACCGGGACGGTGAACAGCAGCTAAGTTATTCGGGCCCCGATGCCGCCGAGCAGTTCCTGTATGATCAACTGGGCTGGTCGTTTCCAGCTTCAAGCACGCGCTACTGGTTGCTCGGGACGTTGGACCCGCGGTATCAGGGCCGTGAAATCTTCGATGCGAACGGGCAGCTAACCGGACTGGAACAAAACGGCTGGACGGTCTCATACCAGCGGTTTATCGGGAAAGGAGATTTGTTGTTGCCCGGCAAGCTGGGGATAGAAAAGGCGAATGCCAGGCTGCGTCTTGCAATCGATAGCTGGGACTTTTAAGGGCCTTGTGGCCAGCTTACTGACGGAGCAGGCATTGTTATCGACGATTGACAGTTCCCACGCCCCCCCCGCACAATATCCCGAGCCTTGCCCGGATTGGTGCAATATCCCGGCAAGCCCGCTGAAGCAGGGCTGGCATTTCGACTACTGGGGTGTAGCCAAGTGGTAAGGCATCGGGTTTTGATCCCGTGAATCGCAGGTTCGAATCCTGCCACCCCAGCCAGACAAGCATGTGAAATAAACTACAGGCAGTGAACGCTGAATCCGAACTAGTTTTGCCTAACATGGCAATTTTTTCTGGGAATGCCAACCCGGGATTGGCCCACCGGATTGCGCGGCTCCTGACTTTACCCGTGGCTAAGATCCAGGTGGGCCGCTTCAGTGACGGAGAGGTCAACATCGAAATCCTTGAGAACATCCGGGGTCGGGATGTGTTTATCATCCAGTCTACCTGTCCCCCGGTCAACGATAACCTCATGGAACTGCTGGTCATGGCAGATGCCTGCCGTCGTGCCTCGGCAACCCGAATTACCGCGGTCATTCCTTATTTCGGCTATGCACGCCAGGACCGCCGGCCGCGTGCAGCGCGGGTGCCAATCACCGCACGCCTGGTCGCAGGCATGATCTCGGCTGCCGGAGTAGACCGGTTGCTGACGGTGGATTTGCATGCGGACCAGATCCAAGGCTTTTTTTCGATTCCGGTTGATAACGTCTACGCATCGCCGGTGCTGTTGGGTGATGCCTGGAAAGAGGAATCTTCTAACAACATGGTCGTAGTTTCGCCGGATGTTGGTGGTGTGATACGTGCCCGGGCATGGGCGAAGCGGCTCGACGATGCCGATCTTGCAATCATCGATAAGCGGCGGCCACGTGCAAATGAATCCAAGGTTATGAATATTATCGGCGAGGTCAGCGGCAAGGCCTGCATCATGGTCGACGACATGGTGGACACTGCGGGCACGTTGTGTCAGGCGGCACACGTTCTGAAAGAACAGGGGGCCGTCAGAGTCGTTGCTTACATTACCCACCCGGTTTTGTCCGGTCCGGCGGTCGAGCGTATTTTGGACTCGGCGCTGGACGAGGTTGTCGTCACGGACACAATTCCGTTGTCGGAGGAAGCCGATAACTGCGCAAAAATTCGCCAGCTCAGCGTTGCGGAGTTACTTGCCGAGACGATGCGCCGTATTAGCCTTAACGAGTCGGTTAGCTCCATCTATATCGACTGAATTGCTCAGTCGCAGCGGCTGGGGTCGGGCCAATTCCGTGCTGGTGGCCTGAATTCGGATGAGGTATCATCGCGCCCCCTTTCAGGTAAGGAAGGCTTTCTTAGCCGCATGGCTAGCCGTTCCTCGAATAGCCAAAGGAGTGGGATCATGGCTGAGATAATCGACCTGATTGCGGAGAATCGGGAAGACGCAGGAAAAGGTGCGAGCCGCCGCTTGCGACGTTCTGGGAAAATCCCTGCGATTATTTACGGTGCCGGTGAGCCAGCGAGGACAATCGCTTTCGATCGGAATAGCCTGCTACGCCAAATGGAAAATAAGTCCTTTTTTTCCAGCGTCCTAACTGTGCAGGTTGACGGCAAGAACCAGGCCGCCATTATCAAGGATCTGCAGCGTCACCCGGCATGGTCGACGGTACTGCACGTTGATCTCCAGCGAATCGTTGCCGACGAGAAGATCAGGATAAATGTGCCGCTGAATTTTCTGAACGAGGCAACCGCTGTCGGTGTCAAGCTCGGTGGGGGCACGGTATCGCATATGCAGACCGAAGTGGAGGTTAGCTGTCTACCGAAGGACCTACCGGAACACCTCGCTGTCGATGTTGAAGATCTGGATCTTGATCAGATGCTCTACCTGTCCGACATCAAGCTTCCCGATGGTGTGGAACTGACCGATCTGACAGCGGAGCAGCCGCGGAACGATCCGATTGTCGCAGTTCACATCCTGCATATTGCCGAAGAGCCTGAAGAGGTTGAAGGTGAAGAACTCGAAGGCGAGGAACTCGAAGCTGTCGAGGGCGAGGAGGCCGCAGCGGAAGAAGGTGCAGCACCTGCCGAAGGCGAGTCCGGCGACAAAGCCGAGCCCGGCGACAAAGCCGAGTCCGGCGACAAAGGGCGCAAAGGTGACAAAGGGCGCAAAGGCGACAAAGGCCGGAAAGGCCGGAAAGGCTGAAAAGGCGACACAGACGAGTAACGCTACGCTAGGCTTAAATTGTTGTTCGGAAAGGCCGCGCATAATGCGGCCTTTTTATAGCCGAGACCCAAATTTTTTGCGTGCTAACATAGCGCGTGTTTTCGGCTAGTTTCGATTTTAATGACGGCCACACAGCCCCCCGCTGCAATCGTCGGGCTCGGCAATCCCGGTTCCGAATATGCTAAGACCCGGCATAATGCCGGGTACTGGCTGCTGGATCGACTTGCATCCGAATGCGGCGAGACGATGAGACCGGAAGCGAAATTTCTCAGTGATGTCGGCCAGATCAGCCTAGCTGGCCAGAGTGTGCGCCTGCTGAAACCGACCTCTTTTATGAACGAG
>JAYZJE010000031.1:0-7049 GCA_036164895.1 Pseudomonadota bacterium | reverse complement strand
TCGCTCCGCCATAGCCTTGCTTTAATGCGCCGTCTTTTCAGCGCCCAGGAACTTCCGCAGTCGCGCCGCCACATCGGCCGGCGCGATCGCAGGACGAGGTAACTGCTCGGGCGCGCCGGGAAAAATCGGAACGTGCACAAAACTGAGTGCCTCTCTGCACTCACCGATCTCTGCGGACAACTCTCCAGTTGTAGCAACGCTTAATGCGTGCGGGTAACCGCTTGCGGCAGCAATCGCACAAAAGTCGATGGAATGGGACACCGTGGCCTGGCCCCCGGTTGACTCGTGCACGCCGTTATCCAACAAGATGTGCAGCAGATTCGTCGGTCGTTCATGACCGATAGTGCAAAGTGCCCCGAGATGCATTAACGCCGCCCCGTCACCGTCGATGACGATAACTCGGCGTTTGGGACAAGCGATTGCAAGTCCCAGGCCTAAACTGGACGCACATCCCATCGAACCGGCCATATAAATCTGGTTGGGGCGATCCTCGCATGCGTACAATTCCCGCCCTGCATAACCGGTTGTTGCGACAATAATATCGTCCGGGAGACTCGCGGACTGAATCGCCAGCAACACGTTCCGGCGTTTGCCGGCAGGCACCTGCGGACGGGCCGACTGCGACACGAGACTGGCCGGTTCCGACTCCGTTTCGATGTCGGTGGGCGCAACGCTGCCCTTGCGCATGACCAATGCATAAGGCCGGCGTTCCGACTCCATGTGGGCGACCGCCCTAGCCAGCACCGGCCCGATATCAACCTGGTTTGTTGGAAAATACTCCCACGGAATTTTTATCATTTCCAGAAGAGCTGTCGTGATCTGGCCCACCAACTCGTGTTGAGGTTCGTCCGGGGCAGCGTCCGGGTCCCCACGCAGCGTCGGAATCAACAGCACCGGGATATTGAACGGATGGGTCAGCGACGTTAGCGGGCTGACAGCATTCCCCAGCCCGGAATTTTGGAACATCGCCACGCTGCGCAGTCCTCCCAGTTCCGCACCAGCTGCAATAGCTACCGCCTGCCCCTCGTTCGCCGCCCCGACATACCGCAGTTTGTCCGAATCGATGACGTAATTAATAAAAGGCTTGAGAAAGGAGCACGGCACCCCAGAATACAGGCCGAAACCGTCATTCCAGGCTGCCTCGATAAAATTGTGAGCTTCGATCATGTAAAGCGGGCCGCCTTAACTACATCCTCCAGGCTGTCCACATCCAGCCAGTGGCCCGTCGTGTAAACCACCCGAATCTGTTCTCCCCCCCGCACAAGTTCGCTCAGCAGGTGATGCAGTTTCGCCTGGCGATACTCCGATTCAGCAACCATCTTGTCGACCATTTGCCTGAAGCGTGGAAGCGCTACCGCCTTGACCAGCAGCAACCCCATCCACTCTCCATGAATTTTGTTATCCGGAATATTTTCTGCGGCCTGTTCGAGAATTATTCGACTATAGAAGTCATTGCGCGAATGCGCTTCGCTGCAACGAACATAGTCAGCCGCTCTGCCGCGGTTGGCTGAATCCTTCCATTCGGTATCGACTGCAATGACCAAGTCATCGCCCTGCTCGGACAGCAAGTCAAGCACGTATTTCTTGAAAATGACATCTCCGAACGAAACAAACAGATCCCGGGAGTCGTCCGGATCCGCTTGCAGCGCATAGGCTAACGATACCAATTCACCAGTATCCGCATATTCCGGGTTGCCGACATAGGTCAATCCGGGCAAGTCAATAGCATCACCAAGGTACCCGCGCACGACGGTAATCTGCTTTATGCCCGCCCCGTTATACGCCGACACAATGTGTCCCAACAAAGGCTGGCCCTGGATTTCGACCATTGCCTTGGGACGGCTTTGAGTCAGTTCACCAAGCGCAGATCCCCTCGAGGCAGCCAGCACAATAACCCGTGTCAAATCGCCTTGGTGGGGAAGATAAAGTTCCTCCGCCGCCCGCAGTTCCGATGCACCCTGCAGCCGAAAGATCTCCGTTACCGGGACAATGTGATCCTCAACGGATCGGAGGTCTTGCTCAGCAGCTAGTTTAGCCGCGCAGCTTTGCATGGCGTCAATCGCCGCACGCAGCATGTGATTGGCCCAGATAACCATAGAAAAGCCAGCATCCCGAAACACCTCGGTCGGCGTGGTGTAATACTTGGTTGGCACGATCACGACGGGACACCGGTCACCCCATTCCCGTTTGAACGCGATCACTTCCCCCGGCTGACTAAGGGCACTGTGAATGAGAATGCCGTCCGCGCCGGCGGCATGATATGCCTCAGCACGTTTTAGCGCCTCGCCAAGCCCCCAGCCGGCGATAAACGCCTCGACACGGGTAATGATGCTGAAATCGTCGTCCTGCTGGGAATCCTTACCGGCTTTGATCCGGCTGCAGAACTCGTCTATATCGGCCAGTTCCTGCTTGCCTCCATCAATAAAACTATTGGTCTTCGGATACAACTTGTCCTCGATGCAAACGGCCGCTACGCCGCGCTGCTCGAGTTTCCGAACCAGTCGCCTGACATTGTTAAAGTTGCCGTAGCCGGTATCGCCGTCGAGAAGTATCGGCACGCTGCAAGCGTCTACCATGAATTCAAGCATCTCCAGCACTTGGGTCCAACTTGCTTCATTACTGTCCCTGACCCCGTACTGCGCCGACATGCACAGCCCCCCCGCCCAAAGTGCCTTGAATCCAGCCTCTTCGCCGATCTTGGCACTGACCCCGTTATGCGCTTCAAGCAGAAAATTTAGCTCCGGACTTTGCAGTAACTGGCGAAAGCACGTCGCCCGGCTGCTGCGTTCCGGCACAGTTGATTTGCGTTGAACGACGTTTTTTGGCTTGACACTCATCAGACCCGGTAGACATACTTTTTGCCGGCTTTCCGCTCTATGTCCGGCGGATAACTCTCGCGCTTGTCGGCGTAATACTGCGTGAGGTGATCGCCTTCGGAAGCTTTGTTATAGGTGTAGTAGAGTATGCGCCGCGGTCGGTCGGTATTATTTGATCCTGAACGATGGGGCGTCAAAGAATCGAAAAATATCGCGTCTCCGGGTGCTGCTTCGACGGCAATGTAGTTGGCTTGAGTAAATTGTTTCTCGCTTAACGGTGCCCACTCTTTGCCGATAAGACCACGCTCATGAAATCCGGCCGCCAGTTCCAGGCAACCATTCTCCCGTGTACTCAAATCAACCGAAATCAAGGCCGTAATGTGGGCACTGGCGTACCGCGACCAACCTGCTTGCATATCCTGGTGAGACTCGAAGCCACTGCCGCCCGCCATCTTGTAATTAATCTTATCCTTGAACAACACCGCTGGCTCACCAAACAACTGGCTGCACGCGCCCTGCATATTATCGCTTGCGGCCAACGCCTTGAATTCATGGTGGTAGGGCAACACGTTCTCGACGCGATTCAATATCCGGCGCGGATGAGGTTCTTCGGTTTGCTCGAAATACATCATGTGCCGGCCGGGCGTCTCTTCCCAGTTTTGCACCTCCTCGACCCAAGTGCTGATCTGCTCAATCTCGGCTCGACCGAATAGCCCGGGAACAATAACGTAGCCGTCCCGCCGAAATGCCTGGACCTGCCGCTCTGTCAGCACGCCATCGGGTGGCCGGGCCTGCGTATACCTCAATATCATGCGCTTAATTCAACATAGCGAATTAATTGAAAATGCCTGAAAACCCAATTTTCGTCCAGTAAAGACCGCTCCAGCATTGCCCTGCTTTAACCATGGATAACCGTGTGTGAGGCTTGCTAAAACTGCGGGTCTTCGTTCGCGTCGCGGATGTCACCCGCATAACTTTGGCCGTCACGGATCATCTCGTCCAAACCGATCAACCCGTTAACCTCGTCGAATAACAACATGCGATCCAAAAACCTGGATGTCGTGCCATCTGCTTTCAATACCGCAAGGTACTCCGTAGCAGCTTTGACATGGACCCGCAGCATTGCGCCCGGAAATATCACCAGACTGAATCCCAGGTCGCCAAGTTCATTCGCCGAAAGTAACGGTGTACGCCCACCTTCCACCATGTTCGCAAGCAATGGCACCTTGTTAGCAAACTCCCGGCCTATTTGTTGCAAATGTTCGACGGTTCGCGGCGCTTCAATAAATAAAACATCTGCGCCAGCTTCGACGTAGGCATGGCCGCGCGCGATGGCCTTGTCAATTCCTTCAACAGCAAGCGCGTCGCTACGTGCCACGATTACCGTCTCTTCATCGACACGCGCATCGAGAGCCGCACGAATCTTGCCGGTCATTTCATCCACGGCCACCAGATTTTTGCCAGCCAGGTGTCCGCAGCGCTTGGGCGATTGCTGGTCCTCCAACTGAATGCCTGACGCACCCATGCGCTCGAGCAAAGCAACCGTGCGCTGCACATTCAGCGCATTGCCATAACCGGTGTCCGCATCGACAACCAGCGGCAGTTCGATACGCTCGCAAATTCTTGCAACCGTATCGGCTACTTCGGTCAGGGTCGTCAACCCGAGGTCGGGTCGGCCAAGGCGAGTAAACGACACGCTGGCGCCGCTCAGATAGGTGCACTGAAAGCCAGCCCGCTCGACCAAAAACGCTGTCAACGCATCATAGACACCGGGCGCAACCACGGCTCCGGGGCCGGCAAGCAAATCCCGAAGTTTTTTCACCGAACGCATTAGATTACTCCTTCCGTTGCCAGTTTCTGCTTGAGCCAGGGCATCAGGCCGCCTGCCTGGATCATCAGCATCAGGTGCTCGGGAATACCGTCGACCGCATACCTTTGCCCCGAAGCTCTATTCTCGATGCTGCCCGTGACCGGATCCACCGCCAGCAAGTCACCAGGGCTGATATCCACAGACTGCGGGAAAAACAATGCTGGCACGCCGAAATTCAACGCATTACGATAGAAAATCCGGCCGAAGGATTTGGCCAGTATCGCCCCCACCTGCAGGTGTTTGAAGGCCAGCGCCGCCTGCTCCCTCGCTGAGCCGACCCCGAAATTGTGCCCGGCGACGACAATGTCGCCCGGTGCTACATTAACTGCGAAACCGGGGTCCACGGCTTCCAGGCAATGACGAGCCATTACATCCATTGGACTCTTAAAGTACAGGCCGGGTGCCATCACGTCGGTGTTGATCTCGTCGCCGAACACCCATGCCTTGCCTGTAATCACGCTCATAGTAAAAATACTCCGGCCTGATAAGGGCGCCATCAATCCTGTAACCAGCCCCCTAAATCGCTTCGCATGTCCCTGTGTTCGTCAAAGCGGGCTTCACGCTGTGAGCCGTTTACCCGGCAGAACGGCATGCAGGAAAATCATGCCAGCATCTCGCGAGGATCAGTAATGTGCCCGGCCACAGCCGTTGCCGCCACAGTGTAAGGCGATGCCAGGTAAATGCTGGCCGAGTTTGCTCCCATGCGACCTTTGAAATTTCGGTTGGTCGAGGATATGCAGACCTCTTTGTCGGCCAGAATGCCTGCACCCATCGCGGCGCAAGCGCCGCAACCGGTCGGCAGCAAGATAGCCCCGGCTGCCGTGATCTTTGCCAGTGTTCCGTCCGCCGCTGCGGTGGCCATGATGTGTTTTGACGCCGGCGCCACCAGCAACCTGGTATCGCGGGCTACCTGCCGGCCGTCGAGAATTTCGGCAACCATATGCAAGTCGCTCAGTTTCGCGCCGACACAGGCACCGATATACGCTTGATCGACCGTGACGCCGTCGAATTCATCCACTGCGGCTGAATTAGCAGGAGAATGCGGCGCAGCGACTTGGGGTGTTAGCGCGCCGGCCTGGAATTCATGAATCGCTGTGTAGGCAGCGTTTGGATCGCTGTTCCAGCTAAGAGCATCGGCGGCCGGCTCATTGCCACCGGATCGTATCGCTGCCAGCGTCGTTTCGTCGGGTTCAATGGACCCGGTTTCGGCGCCCAACTCCGCAGCCATGTTGGTCAGAACTACGCGTTCTTGCATCGACATGGCACGCACGGTGTCCCCACCATACTCAACGACCTTAAAGGCATTACCCATGCCGAGTTCACGACAAAGTGTCAGCATGACGTCCTTGGCGACGACGCCCGGTTCAAACTTTCCGCTCCAGTTAACGCGAATGGTTTCAGGCACCTGCAGCCAAATTTCACCGGTGACGACGATGCCGGTCATCTCGATGCCGCCGAATCCGGCCATATAACAACCAAACGCCCCGCCGTTGGTGGAGTGTGAATCTCCGCCGCAGACAAACATGCCCGGTTGCAACATGCCGTGCTCCGCCAAGAGCACATGCCCAATGCCTTCCATGTCGAAAAACTGCCGGATCCCGAATTCCTTGACGAATTCCCGGGTCAGTTGCAGGATCGACGCTGATTCGGCATCCACTGCGGGCACAAAATGATCGCTGATGACGACAATCTTGTCGGAATCCCACACACCGACACCTAGTTTTTTCAGGCGCGGCCAGATTCGCCTTGGACCTCCCGAGTCTAGCAGCATCGCGAGATCAACCTGGCAGGTCACGATTTCGCCGGGTTGAACCGTCGCCCGGCCGGAAGCCCTGGCGATGATTTTCTGAATCAGTGTCAGACCCATCAGTGCACTGTCGTTTGTTTACGTGACACCCGGAGCGGTTTACGCGACCGAGTAACAGCCTGCTAAAACGGCTTTCTGTTTTGCCAAGGCCAGGATCGTGTCGAGCGTAGGCGTCGGAACCGCATGCAGGCGTCCAAGTTCCTGGACGGCACCAACAATAGGATCCAGTTCCAGTGACCGGCCTGCTTTCAAGTCCTGCAACATCGATGTCTGGTGCTCCCCCAAAGGCCGCGTTGCCTCCAACAACTCTGCTGCGGAAACCGGCAAGGTAATCCCGAGTGCCGCTGCCACCCTAATGGCTTCCTGCATCATAAGGCGCAGCAACCGGTTTACCGCAATATCGTCGATCATCCGGACAAGGCTGCTGCAGGTCAACACGCTGACGGGATTGTAACTGGCATTGGCCACCAGCTTGGTCCAGATGCCGGTACGTATTGACCTGTTGAGCGGTGCCTCTAGTCCGGCAGCGACGAGTTGCGCCGATCAGGCTCTAAGG
>JAYZJE010000030.1:0-3639 GCA_036164895.1 Pseudomonadota bacterium | reverse complement strand
AAGCTATCGAGCAGCCTCAGCCAGATCGGCGAAATCGGCGTTCGGCATGCCATCACGGTGGCGATTGATCGATTAGTTTCAGTCGCTCGCCGGCCAAGACTGCGAGACCAAAACATCCCCATTCGGCAGTGCCAAATTTTAGCGTTTCGCGGGCGCGACGTCGACGTAACTTACCTGCCAGATCGTGTTGCCCGCGTCATCGCTTATCAATAAGGAACCATCGGCCAATTCCGCTATGGCGACTGGACGACCATGCACCGTGCCGATCGCTCGGTCGGCAATAAACCCGCTTAGAAACGGTTCGATAACCCCAGTCGGGACGCCATTTTCAAAAGGAATGAAGACGACGTCATAGCCGAGAAACTCCGCACGACCGACGCCGCCCTTCCGGGCGACGAAAGCCCCACGCTGGTACTTTTCCGGAAAACGGCTGCCGCGATAAAACCGGAGCCCAAGCGGGACTGAATGCCCGCCAAGCGCCAAATCCGGAACCCTTGCACGCTTTTGTGCGGCGGCTACTTGGTCGGAATTCACCTGCGCGTGAAACGGATCAGGATAAGTGCCGTAATACACATACGGCCAACCGTAGAACGCGCCGTCAACCACCCGCGTCAGAAAATCCGGCGGCACGTCCTCCCCGAGCCCATCACGCTCGTTCACGGTCGCCCAGAGGTCATCGCTGACCGGTTCCAGGTCAATGCCGACCGGATTGCGCAATCCGGTGGCGTAAAGCCGCTTGCCGGTGCCATCCGGGTTGATTTCCCAAATCGCCGCCCGTTCCGGGTGCTCAACACCGTTTTCATTAGCGTTGGTCCCGGCGCCGACAGTCAGATAAATTTTCTCTCCGTCGGCGCTCGCAATGACGTTGCGGGTCCAATGGTTATTCCAGTAATTAGTCTGTTCACCGGCTGGTATTGCGAGAATTTTCTCGCCCCGAGCATCGATGCGCGCCTGACCAGGCCGAAAGGGAAACCGCATCAGCGCATCGGTGTTCGCAACATACAGATAGCCGCCTAGCAATAACATTCCGTGCGGCAGGTTCAGCGCTTCGATCAATGTCGATTGTGCAACGCCGTCATCCGTGTCCCGCAGCAGAATGATGTTATTTGCAGACGGGCCGAGAAAATTCAGCCGGGTCAGCGCCTGAATGACATCATCCGGCATACCTGCCAGCCGCTCCGGCCGGGACTGCGAAACCAGGACGTCCCCATTCGGTAACGCCAATAGCCAGCGCGGGCTGTCTAGGTTCTCGGCAAATCGGTGCACGATAAAACCGGGAGGTGCCGCGGGTGTTTTGTCACTGGGCCAGCCGATGATTTGCGGCGGCCGGAATGTGCTGGGGCCGACCGGCGCCAATTTAGGAACTGCCGGGCCATCCGGTGGTGCCGCCGACGCGGTGTGCAGGGGCACTAACAGTGAACCGATGATTAACTTAACTAAAAGTAATTTCACGTGCAAAGGCGCCTAATCAGATACGATGCCGGAACGTATTGCACACCATGATGATCCAACGAACCGAGGTCAAGCTAAGCCGAATAATATTCTCAAGCTGATTGCACCTTCAGGGGTTGATGAACTTACCGTGGTCCAGTGACCACTGATGGATTGTGTTATTTTGCACAAAAAGGAGCTTCGATGATTCGACGGTTATACAAGCGCATTTTGATCTCTCTGAGCCTGCTGACATGCCTCACAGCGATCGCTCAAAACGCTGATTTCTTAAGCGAAGCTCAACTCGAGCGGCTCAGCCAATTGCCCCTCAGCGACCCTTTTATACAAGTATTCAACAAACAGTGTGCAGTTTGCCACGGCGAGGACCTGCTAGGCGCCGCACAGGGTACACCGCTGGTAGGTGTTGACCTTCGTTACGGGAGTTCCATCGAGGCAATCACCAAAAGCATTGCCGATGGATTTCCTGAAAGCGGCATGCCTGCATGGTCTGCGACGTTGGACAAAGACTGGATCCACAATCTTGCGCTGTACGTTAGTGAACAACGAGCGGGAACAACGATTGTCGACAAAAGAGCCAATATCCCGCTGGCGATCCCCGAAGATGTCGTTGTGAGCGAACGTCATGCATTTCGTATCGAAACGATCGTCTCCGGTCTGGACCCGCTACCCTTTTCCATCGCACCACTGCCCGATGGACGGATCTTGTTGACGGAAAAGCTGCGCGGCTTGAGTATTATCTCGAGCGACGGTACACAATCAGCACTCATCAGTGGTACCCCAAAGACCTATGACGATACTCGAATTGGCTTCGGGCAACTCATGGGCGTTGGATGGATGTTTGATGTTGCCATTCATCCAGACTTCGAGGAAAACGGCTGGATCTATCTTCACTACGGTGATCGTTGCAGTGATTGCAACGAAGTGAGTCGCCAATCGGGAAAACCCGTGTCCATAAATAAACTCATACGGGGTCGAATCAAAAATACGACGTGGATCGACGAGGAAACAATCTGGCAGGCCGATATAGAAACCTATTCGGCACAGTCGGACATTTCCGCCGGCGGACGCATCAGCTTCGACCCTGCTGGCTACGTGTTCATCAGCGTCGGCATGAAGGGTTCACACGACTACATCGGTGTCCAGGATCTCAGCCTTCCCTATGGCAAAATCCATCGCATGCATGACGATGGCCGGATACCGTCAGACAACCCGTTTGTCGATGCCCCTGGCGCGCTGAAATCGATCTGGTCCTATGGCCACCGCAGCACGCAGGGGCTCGAGTTCAACCAAGCCACGGGGCAACTCTGGTGCACCGAGATTGGCCCGCGCGGCGGTGACGAACTCAACCTGGTACTGCCTGGGCGAAACTACGGGTGGCCGCTATATACAAACGGTGTAAATTATGACGGCAGACCGATTGACTATTGGGATGAGCTTGGCATCGAGTTGGCGCCCGAAGATGTCGAGCAACCGGTCCTCGACATGACCCCTTCGCCCGCGATTTCGAGCTTCGTTTTTTATCAAGGCGCGGGTTTTCCGAACTGGGACAACAACATCATTGTCGGCATGCTGAGAGCAACCGATCTCATGCGCATGGTAGTCGAGGACAACCAAGTCACGCACACCGAAACCTTGCTCGAAGATCTGGCCCGGTTCCGCGATATCGAAACCGGTCCTGCAGGTGAGCTCTACGTCTTACTGGAACATGCAACGGGAGCCAAAATCATCCGGTTGGTGCCCGCTGCGTCGAGAAATGCCGGCTGAGCACCCACCATTGCCGGCAGACTTGCGCTGCAAAGCACTGGCGTTACTGCACGCCGAAGGCATCTTTGATCGGGACTTAGCGGAGCGGATGCGCTGATGCGAATCGAAATGAGTTGCGAATCCTCACAGATCGACGTGAGCATGAACAGGCATTATTTAAGGTGTACCCATGCGTAACGCATGGGTACCGGCACCTATAAAGATAATTTTCAAGCGCGAAGAATAGTCCATGTTTCCGATCCGTGACGACAATCCCTGTTTTCTGACGCCGTATGCAACCTATGGGATTATTGTCATCAATGTCATCGCCTGGTTGCTGGTTCAGGGGATGGGGAGTGAGCCCATGCTGTCGGGCTCCGTGTGCCGGCTGGGCCTGATTCCTGGTCAGCTTTTGCAAACCGTCCCGGCCGGGATGCAGCTACA
>JAYZJE010000029.1:0-5149 GCA_036164895.1 Pseudomonadota bacterium | reverse complement strand
CAGCCGCCCTCGTAAGGTTGGCACGCGGCGCGTCCGGCAGCATGCGGGATGCGCTGAGCCTGCTGGATCAGGCGCTCGCCTATAACTGCGATACGCTGGTGGATCAGGATGTCGCTGATATGCTCGGCAGCATGGATCCTCGGCACATCAATGCTCTGTTGGCGGCGTTGTCGGGGGCTAACCCTGCCGCGTTGATGGCCGAAATTCGCGAACTGGACAGCCTGGTCCCGGACTACGAAGCGGTGCTGGGTGATTTGGCGATGCAGTTGCAGCAGATCGCACTGATTCAGTTCGCCGGCGCCGAGAGCCTGGATGAAGACCTAGATCTGACCTCCCTGCAACAGTTCGCCGAATCCATGGATCCAGACCTGGTGCAGTTGTATTATCAGATTGCCGTAACCGGCCGCCGCGACTTGGAACTGGCACCGGATCCACGCTTGGGTTTCGAAATGAGCTTGTTACGCATGCTGGCGTTCCGGCCCGGAGATGGTTCTTCCGACAGGCCGGTCCCAGCCCCGCAGCCGATGCAAGTCGATGACCTGCATTCGGCTAGTTCAGGCGTCAAGCGGCCGGTGCCCATCGACGATTCCGATTGGCCTGGGATCGTGGCATCGCTGGCGATCGACGGTGCCGCGCGGCAACTGGCGGAAAACTGCGCGCTTGAGCATGGGACGCCTTTTGAACTGTGCCTCAGCCTCAACGAGCGTAATCAGCATCTGCTGACCGACCAGCTGAAACCCCGATTGATCGATGCATTGCAGACTCGACTTGGTAAGGGCCTGAAAGTCAGTTTCACGATTCGGGAACACATCGGTGACACGGTGGCGACCCAGGAAGCCCGTCAGGCTGAGCAGCACATGCAAAAAGCGAAGACCGCGATTGAGACTGATCCCAACGTGCGCAAGCTGGTGGACCTATTTGGCGCTGAGGTTGACACAGAATCAGTGCGGCCGGCATCGCCGGAGAGCCGGCAGGAATAAATCCAAGACAGCACTCAATGCTTGCCTGGCATGCATTGCCGCAGACCGTTACGAAAAGGCGAATCTAGAAATGAAAAACCAGTTAGGCCAGTTAATGAAGCAAGCCGAGCAGATGCGAGAGACGCACGCAGCACTTGCCGATCTTGAGGTACGAGGCGAGGCCGGTGGGGGGATGGTCAAATTGAAGATGACCTGTCGGCACGAGGTGCGCGGTATAAACATTGATGATGCACTACTGGGCGAAGATCGGGACATGCTGGAAGACATTCTAACTGCCGCATTTAACGATGCGCTGAGGAAAGTCGACCGGACGATCCAGGATAAATATTCAGGCATTACGGCCGGTCTCAATCTTCCCGGTGGAATCAAGCTGCCGTTCTAATCAATGTCAATGCGCTGATTCTAAACTGTCGTGTATCCCCCGTTAATACAGCAATTGCTCGACGCACTGCGGTGTCTTCCTGGGGTCGGGGTCAGGACCGCTCAGCGCATGGCTTTTTATCTGCTGGAGAAGGATCGCCCAGGTGGTGAGACGCTGGTGACTGCCTTACAGAATGCGTTACAAAAAATTGGGCAATGCGAGCGATGCCGGATGTTGGCTGAAACTTCGTTGTGCGAGATCTGCAGCAAAGCCAGTCGCGACCAGGCGCTGATATGCGTTGTCGAGTCGCCGGCCGACGTGGTTGCGATAGAAAACTCTGGTAGCTATCGCGGTCGCTACTTTGTTTTGATGGGACGCCTCTCGCCGCTTGACGGGATCGGACCCGATGAACTGGGCGCACATATGTTCGAAGAGCAAATTGCTGGCGGAGAGATTCGAGAAATCATCCTGGCAACCAGCGCTACTGTTGGAGGCGAAGCCACAGCTGGTTACCTTGCTACTCTCGCACATAACCATGGCGTTACTGTGACGAAAATCGCACACGGGGTGCCGGTTGGTGGTGAACTCGAATACGTTGACAGTAACACGCTGTCCCGGGCCATTGCCGCACGGCGCGTAGTGGATGTCGATTAATGCGTAGAGCTCGCGACGGTTCAGACTGAACCAGTTGACGTGATGTTTTTCAGCCGTTTGTAACTTTCATACCTACGAGGACTGATGTCACCGTCAGCACAGGCTTGTTTGACGGCGCAGTCGGGTTCCCGCTGGTGCTGGCAGTTCGCAAAACGACAGTTGCCGGCCATCGCCACGATTTCCGGAAACCCGAGCTGCACCTCGCCGGATACACTGATGTTCGGCACAAATTCCCTTACCCCCGGTGAGTCGATTAGGCGCGCGCCATCAGTGAGGCGATGCATGACCGATGCGGAGGTTGTGTGCTTACCTTCCGCGCTGACCTTGGACAGAGTGTCGACGGCGGCGTTGCTGTCGCCGACCAGTGCATTTATCAGTGAAGATTTACCGACGCCGGACTGTCCCACGAGGATGCTGGTGTGCCCCGTCAGTAACCTAGCCAGTTCCGCAACGTTACTATCAGGCGCAGCACAGGTTCGCACGACCGGGTAACCGAGCCGGTCGTATTCGTCCAGGGCAGCTTCGAATAAGTCATCAAATGTCAGGTCGGTTTTATTGCAGACCAGTAGCGGACTGCAATCCATCAGTGCGGCGGCACAGAGAAATCGATCGACCAGAAACAGGTTCGGCTGGGGAGCCGGAGCTAGCACTACGATTGGTTGTGTCAGGTTGGCCGCGACAGTTTCCACGCGTCCCTTTGCATCCGATCGCTGAAGCGCGTTATCGCGTGGGAGGACTTCCGTGACCAGAGTTTCGTGGGACTGTGGGGGCCGCTCCCAGATAACCCGGTCGCCGCACACCGTCCTCAGGTTTCGTCCTTTAAGCAAGTACCGAAGGGTTGTCCCGTCGGTGGTTTCCAGCCGGCCCCGGTTGCCGAACGCAGCCACGACCACGCCAGCTGAATTCGGATTCCCATTACTCATGAATATTCGTTCAGCCTCGACCGGCTGCCGGATAGTGTCTGCTAGAATTCGTCACAACGGCCGTCTTATCTGGAGCAATAAACATGACTGTTCAGTCTGGGCGATTGATCTGGATCGATCTGGAAATGACCGGCCTGGATTCCCGGCACGATTCTATCATTGAGATTGCAACTGTTGTAACGGACCAAAACCTCGATATCGCCGCCGAAGGTCCGGTATTGGCAATTCACCAATCCGATGCACGCCTTGATGCAATGGATGAATGGAATACCCGGCAGCATGGGCAATCAGGCCTCACTCAACGTGTTAAAGAAAGCACGACCGGCACTAGGGACGCCGAGCAGCAAACGTTGGATTTTCTGTCTGCGCTGGTTGAAAAGGGCAGTTCGCCAATGGCCGGTAACGGCATCTGCCAGGACCGGCGTTTTCTTGCGCGGGAAATGCCGGAGTTGGAGGCGTTTTTCCATTACCGAAATCTCGACGTCAGTACGCTGAAAATTCTGGCTGGAATGTGGGCCCCGGACGTGCTGGCTGGAGTCGCAAAGACATCAGAGCATCTCGCCTTGGCGGATATCAAGGATTCAATTGCCGAATTGAAACACTATCGCCAGAATTTACTGCGTACCTAATACGCGGCTCGCACTTCGGAATTAAAATGATGCGATAAACAGTCCGATAACGCACAGAAATCCGCCGAGCCAGACCATCGATCGTAGTGCCCCGGCGTCACGGATATAGAAGACTCCGTGCAGTATCCGAAACACAATAAATAAACCCGCAAGTATATTGATCGTTAATTGTCCGACTTCGGCCAGCTGGGCAACGATGACAGCGGCAGCGAAAGGTGGGAACGCCTCGTAGGCATTCATCTGGGCCCAGTCGGCACGTTTATGCCAGCCGTCGAGACCGGCCAGGTAGGCTCTCGGTCGATCGGTGTTGTAGCCGCTTGCTCCAGCTTTGGCAAATCCAACCCAGATCACTGGCAGTATTGCTGCCAGAAGAATGCACGCGTATGCAAATGTCATTATTTGTACCTCCGGTTAGTTTCTAGCGGACCGCATCGACCCGCTGATCAAATGCCTGTTTATGCTAGAGTCTCATAGCAGCGTATTTGGTCATTTATTGTACCGCACATGTTCAGGGTTGCTCCCATTGTAAGACCGCAGCGCAAGAACGACATCAAATTACTGATGGCGGCTGTTGTACTTTGTATTGTGCCGGAGTTAGCGTCGGCGCAGAGCAATGATTCGTGGATATCCGATCAGTTCGAAGTCATGCTGCGTACCGGAAAGAGCGCTCAACAGAGAATCATTAAATTACTGCCAAGCGGCACCAAGGTTACGGTACTCGAGCAGGATGATGAGTCCGGTTACACCAGGGTTCGGACTTCTAACGGGACGGAAGGCTGGATGCTCACGCGATACCTGGTATCCAGCCCGACGGCGCGGCTGCAACTGCCGGAGTTGCAAACGCGATTGTTTAACAGCGATGAGATGATAAGGCAGCTGCAAGCGCGGGTCCTGGAACTTGAGCAGGAACGGGAGGCCCTCCAGACTCAACTCGGCAGAACTGAAACGTCTTCACGTAGTTTACAGCAGCAGCTTGATGAAATTCGGGAGCTGTCGTCCAATACAATCCGACTGGATGACCAGAATAAGCGGCTAAAGCAGCAACTGATCGATAACGAACGGCATATAGACGACCTTGAATCGGAAAACCGTGAAATATCGACTCGATCCGACCGGGAATGGTTCATCGTAGGCGCTGCGGCGGTCACGGTTGGGTTATTACTCGGGTTGATTATTCCCCGCATGCGCTGGCGGAAAAAATCTAACTGGAGTGAATTTTAGTCCAGCCACCGTCTGCAACGACATCACAGCGATTTTCCGGCAAGCATCATCCAGGTCTCGACGACAGTATCTGGATTCAAAGACATGCTTTCTATTCCCTGGTCGACCAGCCACTTGGCTAGATCGGGATGGTCCGAGGGTCCCTGCCCACAGATACCGATATACTTTCCTTGCCGTTTGCAGGCGTCGATGGCCATTTTAAGCATGATCTTTACGGCCTCATCACGTTCGTCAAATAGATCGGCGATCAGTCCGGAATCCCTGTCCAGTCCAAGCGTCAGCTGCGTCATGTCGTTCGAGCCGATTGACATACCGTCAAAATACTGAAGGTACTGATCTGCGAGTAGCGCGTTCGATGGCAGTTCGCACATCATGATGACG
>JAYZJE010000028.1:0-9082 GCA_036164895.1 Pseudomonadota bacterium | reverse complement strand
GCGCGATCTCGCCCCGTTTGGCCGCCGCCTGCAGTTGCGGTACAAAATGACGCGCCATGTGACACAGTCCAAAGACATTGACGGCGAATATCCATTCGACATCGAGCGCGGCAGTCTCGTGCAGTTTCCGCAGCACATGGACGCCGGCGATGTTGCACAGCACGTTGGCACCACCGAATTGCCGCTGCGTCTCCTCAGCCAGCCGTTCGACATCCTCTTCTAAACTGATGTCGCAGGGCACGGCGATCGCCTGCACACCCTGTTCTGCCAGTTCGCCGGCAACGCGCTCGGCCGGCTCCGGCTCCAGGTCGGCAATGACGATCCGGACGTGCGCGTCCGCAGCGGCACCTTCGCACGCAAACGCAAATGCCAGGCTCCGCCCGATGCCGCTGGCACCGCCGGTGATGACGACGACGCAGTCGCTGTAGTCCTTTTCGGTGGAATCAGTCACGCAGTCGGAAGTCTCACACTTTGACCGTGACTAGTTTTTTTCAAACAGCATGATGAAGCGATCGGTTTTTCTGTATATCGACGGATCAAACGGCTTCGCGGTCCTGGGATCGTCCGGATTGCGCAGCGCGTCGCTGGTCGCAACCAGTTTGAACCCGTTGCTCTCGATGTCCTGCTTCGCAAATTCCTCGTCGACGCGATGGAGGTCGTGGGTCAGGCTGTTGCCGCTGCCGTCGGCGGCCGCATGATCGATCACCAGCAACTTACCCCCGGGCTTCAGCGCGGCGTGCAGCTGCGCAAAGAATGCCGGTACGTCGGTGCGCCGAAACCCCGCCTCGGGGTCGTAGTAATACAAGTCGTGGTAACACATCGACATTAACGCAGCGTCCAGGCTCGCTGGTTCCAGCATCAGGTCTTCAACTTCACTGCGCAGCACCGTGATTGGTGGCACTTCGTTGTCGATGTAGCGCTCCTGCAAATACTTATCCACCCATTTGGCAAAACCATAGTTGTTCTGCAGAATCACCGTGCCCTGCGGGCCCACAACTGTGGCCATTAAGTCGGAGAAGTAGCCCCCGCCAGCAAACACATCGATGACGGCATCGCCCGTCTCGAGATCGAGCAGAGCGAGGATGACCTCGGGTTTGCTTTGCGCATCGCGCTTGCGATCGGCGTCGCTGCGATGATCGTTGGCGATCGCCGCGGCAATCTGATTGTCGTCGGCGAAGGCGGGAAGGCTACCGGTCAATCCCACCACTATCACAGCGGCCAGAATGTGCACACATGCTTTCATCGTACGCGTCCTTTCTTCTTAATTATTCAGACTGTCAGAACAACCCGCGCTGACCAGGCTCTTCTTTGGTTTTATGGTGGCCAGGGGGTGAATCGAACACCCGACACGCGGATTTTCAGTCCGCTGCTCTACCGACTGAGCTACCTGGCCAAATTGCTCTGCTATTGATCGAAATTAGCTCATCCGCTCACACGGGTTTTCAGCCCTTGCCTGCCCTGTCGCAACGCGAGCCCACTAGCTGCTGCTGTCTTCACTAGCCTCCCTAGGAAGGCGGCTATTAGACCGAGGCGATCTTGTTGAGTCAAGGCAGTTCTCAACTGTGTAATGACCTTAAGCTTTTGACAGTGCTTGATAGGCTATCTACCCTATCCCCTGTCGGTCATTTAAGAACGGCGGTGATGATATGGACGCGCTACCCGCAGGCCCCTTGAGACCCAAGCAAAAAAGTTCAATGGGCACGCAGGCCGCTGAAACCGAACATTCTCTTAGTGCTGATCTGCTAGCACAACGCTACCGCAAGTTGCGGGCCCGCAGCCTCACACTCTGCTCAACGCTTGAGCGTGAAGATTTCGTGGTTCAGTCGATGCCCGACGTTAGTCCGACCAAGTGGCACCTAGCCCACACGACCTGGCTGTTTGAACGCTTCATACTGAGCCACTACATCGCAGACTACCGAGTGTTTCACCAGCGATACGATTACCTGTTCAACTCGTATTATCAAACGATCGGGAAAATGCATCCGCGAGCGGAACGTGGATTGCTGTCGCGTCCAACAGTCGCTGAAATCCGCGATTACCGCGCCTATGTCGACCGACAGATGTCCCAGCTGTTAGATACGTTCGCCAGCGCAGAACTGGCCTTTCTGGTAGAACTGGGCCTTAATCATGAACAGCAGCACCAAGAACTGCTGCTGACTGACATTAAGCACATTCTGTCATGCAACCCGTTGAAGCCGGCGTTTCGGCAACTGGAGCCTGCGCCGGTTGCGGGAACCTTGCCAGAGGCGAGTTTTCTCGAAATCGCAGGTGGCGTCTACGCGATCGGTGCCACCGGCAACGCGTTTTGTTTCGACAATGAAACACCGGGTCATGACGAGGTGTTGATTGACTGCGTAATCGCCAACCGTTTGGTATCCAATCGCGAGTACCTACAATTTATCGACGACGGTGGCTACAAAACGCCCGACCTATGGTTGTCAGATGGCTGGATCTGGACCACCGAAAACGCCATCAAACGGCCGTTGTACTGGTCGGAAGATCTCGGGACCGAATTCACGCTTGGCGGATCACGCACCATTGACCCCAATGCACCGGTTTGCCACGTAAGTTTTTACGAAGCGGATGCATTTGCTCGCTGGGCCGGCGCCCGTCTACCAACCGAAGCGGAGTGGGAAGTCGTGGCACGGCGGGCAAAACGGACTGGCAATCTGATGGATGACGGGCTGTTTCAGCCGGTGAGGTTGCGGCAAACGGGCGATGGCCCACATCAAATCTACGGCGACGTCTGGGAGTGGACCTCCTCCCCCTACCGGCCCTATCCCGGATTTAAACCGCTAGCGGGAGCGCTCGGCGAATACAACGCCAAGTTCATGTGCAATCAGATGGTTGTTCGTGGTGGTTCATGTGTAACGCCGGCTGATCATATCCGCGCTACTTACAGAAATTTCTTCTATCCGCACCAGCGATGGCAGTTTTTTGGCATACGTCTAGCCAAGGATGCCTGTTAAACCTCGATCGCGAAGGCACACGAACTTCTGTTATGGACGTCAGGATGCTTGAGCACAAAACGGCGCGAGTCGATAGCCGATCCGACATCCTCGACGGTCTGAGTGCGGATCAAAAACAGCTGTCACCGAAGTATTTTTACGACGAAGCCGGGTCGCGCCTGTTCGACCAGATCTGTGACCTTCCAGAGTATTATCTGACCCGAACCGAACTGGGAATCATGCGCAAACACGTTCAAGCGATGACGGCATTGATGGGACCGCGCACATTCATCATCGAACTCGGTTCGGGCTCCAGCCTGAAGACCAGAATCCTGCTGGATCACGCGGACAAGCCGGCTGCCTACGTCCCGGTTGATATTTCTCGCAATTACCTGTGGAAAACGGCTGGCCGCCTCGCCTACGACTACCCGGAAATCGAGATCCTACCAGTTTGCGCTGATTTCACGCGATCGTTTGAGCTACCCGAGCCGGGAGTCAAACCAGACCGACATGTCGTCTATTTTCCCGGCTCAACTATTGGAAATTTTTCACAGGATGATGCCGTCAACCTGCTAAAACAGGTGCGCCGGGTGGTAAACGGCAACGGCGCGCTGTTAATCGGTGTCGATTTAGCCAAGCCAAGAGGAGCTATCGAGCCAGCCTACAACGACACGGCCGGCGTAACTGCAAAGTTTAATAAAAATATACTGGTGCGAATTAACCGTGAGCATGCAGGCGCGTTCGACCTGAACCGTTTCGAACACGACGCCGTTTACGATGAGCAAAACCAGCGAATCGAAATGCGACTGATAAGCTGTGAGGAACAGAATATTTTGATCGGCGATCAGTCAATTCATTTTGATAAGGGCGAATACATAGTGACAGAGCATTCACACAAGTACTCGATCGAAAAATTTAGGTCGATCGGTGAGGAGGCGGAATTTTTTCTAAAGGAAATTTGGACGGACCCGGACGAGATGTTCAGCGTCCAATTTCTGGAAGCAACCTAGCCATCCGGCAGGTATTCCGTCGGTCTCGACGAACCCCCGCCGAAGAAAAACTTTTCCATCTCCTGCTCGAGGAATTTCCGGTCCTTCGGTTCGATTGGCGTCAACCGGTACTCGTTGAGCAGCATGGTCTGATGATTCAACCATTGCTGCCATGCCTGCTTCGAAACGTTGTCGTAAATGCGCTGGCCAAGTTCACCAGGATAGGTCACATAGTCCAGACCTTCTGCTTCGGCGCCGAGTAGCACGCATTTAACCATCCGGCTCATGTTCGATCTCCAATCGCCTGCAGCAACTGCGCCACCGGGGCAGCCAATCCAATCTTTGCAGGTGTATCAATGTTATACCAGAGCCACCGGGCATCATCTACGCACTGCCCGCCTGCGTCATTGACGGTTATTTCCACTGGCGTTATGTCCAAATCGAAGTGGCTGAAGCTGTGACTGACAACCGGCCAAGCCGTGGTGGCCGATGGCGGTCTGCCAAACCGAGCCTGGCACCATTGACTCACGGCGGCGGCATCTGGGAATTCCGGAAAACTCCACAACCCGCCCCAAATTCCCGACGGGGGCCGCTTTTCAAGTAAGACCTGATTTTCAACAATAGCCAGAGCTAACACCGTCGTTTTACGGGGCCGCGGTTTTCGGTTCCGCCGCGCCGGAATCCGCTCCGCGCTTCCAGATGCCCGAGCGATGCAGATCGATGCCAGTGGGCAACGTTCACAATCGGGCTTGCGGCCGGTGCAAACCGTCGCACCGAGATCCATGATTGCCTGAGTGTATTGCGCCACCCTATGCCTGGGGGTGGATGCCTCCGCGAGCGACCATAAACGCTTAGCCACCGGGGCCGAACCGGCCCAATCCTCAATACCATGCACTCGCAGCAACACCCTGCGCACATTGCCATCAAGAATCGGTACGCGTTGCCCTGCGGAAAGCGCGAGTATCGCGCCCGCTGTAGAGCGTCCGATGCCCGGCAGTTTCAGCAGTTCGTCGTAGTTGGTTGGCAAGACGCCGCCGTATTGATCACGAACCATGCGCGCCGCGCAATGCAGGTTGCGCCCACGGCGGTAGTAGCCCAGACCCGACCAAAGGTGCAACACCTCATCCGCTGTTGCGTTGGCCAGCGCGGTAACGCCCGGGAACGCCGCTATGAAGCGGTCAAAATAACGCTCGACGGTAACAACCTGGGTCTGCTGCAACATGATCTCAGAGACCCAGACACGATAGGGGGTTGGATCCTGCTGCCAAGGCAGATCCTTGCGGCCATGCATTTTCCACCAACGCAATAGCGCGGGCGCTATGGCTGGCTTTGAGCACGTATCGGAAAAGTTTTGCATGCCCGGCTCAAGGTGCGGTATCGGCAAGCAACTCGATGTGTTCGGCAGCGCTGAGCGCATCGCCGCGCAATAATCGACGCAACACCCAAGGGCCAAGAATCGGCGGCACCCAGAAACCCGGTTGCATGACATGCGTGTATATCAACATCGTACCCGCTTCTTGTTGATGCATTTCCCACTGCTCGACGCCATAGTCAAAATCGCTGAGGGCTGGCTCAACCGTTGCCGTAATCTGTCGATACGGCACCGTGTTGAGTTTTGCCACCCGTGTGATCGTCCGACAGAAAAACAACACGCAACCACGGACTTTAGTGTAGATCCGTGGCGTGCCATCAACGTCAGACTCTAAGTAACGGCTTTCGAGATAAGCACTCGACAGATCCGCGAACTCACCGTAATCCGCCAGCGCGTCGAACACCCTCAGCGTGGGTGCCTCGATGAAAAGTTCCGCTTCCACCTCTAGCCTCGCACCGTTTTTCTTAATCTCAAGACGGCGAAGCTCTGCAGCATCGACTGAATGGCCCGAAAACCCACCGATTATCAAAGCGACGACAATGCCTAATCGAACCACTTGCACAATCTCTTTCTTAATTAGTTTCTAGCACTTTCTGCTGCGGTGTCCGCATGCTCACCATTGTTTTTCCCGCTTTTTTTCCATCGCCGCCGAGCTTGTCCCGCGTTCACCGGAGGACTCGGGAAAAGCGGTTTTTAACAGAGTATGTCGCAGACTAGGTCTGAATGCCTTCGATTATCGACAACGTTGATGGTAATTCGGTCGGCAAAATTTTAACGCAGCGCAGGCCAGCCGCTAAAAACAGCTCCTGGAATTCGGCTTCCGTGCGCTCCCGTCCGCAGGTTAGCGCCATAATGCTGATATCCATGAATTTGTTCGGATCCGGAGCGTTGCCGGCTTGCATCACCGCTTCAATAACTAGCACGCGCCCGTCGCTATTCATTGCTTCCCGGCACCGCGTAAGTAAACGAATCGCCGCCTGGTCTTCCCAGTCATGAAGGATGCGCTTCATGACATACGCATCAGCCCCTTTCGGCACCGACTCGAAAAAGTCACCGCAAGCCGACTCGCAGCGCTCGCGAACTGTGGGCTCTTTGACCCCCGCTATATTAGCCACAACCTGAGGCTGATCGAACAACACCCCGTGCACGCCCGGGTGAGCGCTTAAGATGGCCCCGATCAGGCCACCGGTGCCACCGCCGACATCGACGATCCGCGCAAACTGACCAAAATCATAAGCGGCAGCAATAACGGCATTCTCAGGGCCGGCGAAAATTTCCATCGCCGCATCGAAGCTCGCATTTGCTTCTGGATGAGCAGCCAGATAATCAAAAAACGTTGCGCCAAACGCCTCATCGAAGGCCGGCTCTCCGGTTCGGATCGTGTGCGGCAATTGCCGGTAGGTATCCCAGCTGATGTCTTGCCAGCCAAGCCTGAGAAGGTCCCGCAGCGAGTCCGGCTGATCCGATTCCATCAGCGAGGCCATGGGCGTGGAGTGGACCAGCCCGCTCTCATCCTCGGCAAATACTCCATAAGATGCCAGCATCCGCAACAAGCGATATAGCGAGTCCGCGTGTGTTCCGGTCGCTTGCGCGAGTTGCATCACGCTTTTCGGCTCTGCTTGAACCAAATCCGCCAAACCCAGCTCAGCAGCAATTACCAATGACCTAGCCACGAGCACGTTGCTGATAATCTCCAGGATGGCTGCCTTTGCTCCGGCGCTATCTACTGGCTGGGTATCCGCTCTTTCATCCGTTTCCATCGTGTTATTAATGTTCTTTCAGGCACAGATGGTATGGCGCTCTTTTATCTCTGCGTTCTAGTGAACGCCGAAAGTCGGACCACGTCTTCTCCCGGAAGCACGTGACCGACGCAATGGATTGGAAGCCCATTGACCCATTGGTAGTCGGAGAACGACGAATACAGTGAAACCTCCTGGTCGACCTCCAACCGGCCGGTGTTGTCATCCATGATGCTGTTTCCATCTGCGGATAGAGCAATCCGTGCGCCTTCCGGGGTCGAAATCACCCCGTGAATATGCAGTGCTATGGAACCGTCGGATAGAACGTGCACGTGATCCACGCCCCGGACAGACCCGCTAAGCCGTTCGCCCTGGATGTGACCATCGAAAGCCATGTCAAAATGCAAGCCACCATTGGGGATCTCGAGGCTACCCTCGCGCAGCACATTCAAGCTGACTCCGAAATCCGTTACTTTCGAAACGGTAAATTTTGCCTCGTACAAAGGCTCTCGATCATCCGCATCAGTCATGGGCCGTTACCCCGGTACCAATCATCGCAGACCAATATCGCAACTCAATCAAGAGTCAACGCGGAAACGAATGCGAGAAATGCAATACTGCCAAGCAATGTTCGCAACCCATGCAATCGACTCCAGCGCGCAAATAATTCCTCGCTGCCTGCAACATCGGCCGGTTTGATTTTAAGCAGCTTGCGATTTGTCGGCACAATAAGGATCGCGGTAAATGGAAACATTGCCGCAAGGAACACGGCGCCGACCAGCCAGTTGATACCCGCGCCCTGAATCCACGCATACCCGGCGGCTACCGTGCCAACGAGCGCAAGTACGATAAACATCGGTGCGGCGCGTGCGGACATTGGAGGAAAAAGAGCGGCCGCGATATCGGGACCGGCTCGATGCGCTGCAGGTTCCTGAACAAGGCTCAGATAAATAGATCCGCCCGACCACAGCCCAGCACAGATTGTGGCAATGAATTCCGCCATCTCTCCCCCGTTTAGCGTTCCCCGGCCGGTTGTTCCAGCCTCGAGAAGCGATAGGAATAAGGGGTTACGCCGACCAGTGCTGCGCTGCTGCGCCGCGGCGACAGTTAATATCTTGGTCGAGGCTCACGACGCTCCGTTCTGGGCCGCGCCTGGTTGACTTTTATATTTCGTCCCTTAAGGTCACTTTCATTCAAAGCTTCGATTGCTGCTTCTGCCGCTGCCTGATCTGGCATTTCGACAAATCCAAAGCCCTTGGACTGACCGGAAAATTTATCCATGATGATGTTTACGGTCGCAACTTCACCATGCGCGGCAAAAAGTTCTCGTAAATCATCTTCTGTAGCAGTGTAGGGCAGATTTCCAACATATATATTCATCTAAAGTTCTCTAAAAAAAATGCATTGACCGTAACAACACCATTGAGCACCCAACACATAAAATACTCAGCAGCACATAACACCTTTCGCAAAATTAACTGACACTTAAAGCAAACTAGTCAGCCACAAGACGTCAGGCGTCCAAAAAGATCGCCAACCATAACGCCATTAGCACGCTTATACAAATTTTCTAGCGTCAATCCTGCAGGTGGTCACGGATAGTCGCCCATTTTTCTGCCTTTTCATCCAGCGTCATTGAGGCGTGGGCCGGGCTGGTCGATGGCAAGACCGCATGCGAAATTGAACCGAATTGTGAGCCCAGATTCGGCCGCACTTTCTGCATGTATATTTTTGAGGCGGTTAGACCATTGAAAAAAATCTGGCGTATCTGATCATGTTGACCAAAAAATATTTCAAAATCATTCGGTTCGGCCGTCGCCTCGTTTATTGACGAATCGAGACTTCCTGGCCGCTCACAGGTCTGCAAAACATCCCACAGTGCGATTCCGTTGGCTTTAAGAACATTTAGCCGCTCCTCATAGGGCAAGTGCACGCCCGCTTTGAACAGTCTGCCCATGATAGCCCAGAACGCATTTCGTAATTGAGCATAGTACTGCTGTTTTTCAAGCGAGCACACACCCGGCATGGAACCGA
>JAYZJE010000027.1:0-4569 GCA_036164895.1 Pseudomonadota bacterium | reverse complement strand
CCGGCGACAGCGCCAGTATCAAGCTGACCAGCGCACCCCAGCCTGCCGCGACGACGACCCCGGTTAACAGTAAGCGACCGGGTGCCCAGCCCTGCTGGCTGCGAGCAATCGCAAATACCATCAGCGTGCTGCCGAGCGCGCCGAAAAATGCCCACATATTTAGCAGGAGACCTGAGGCGCCAAGCGCCATCGCTATCAAGGCAGCTGCGGCTGCTCCGCCCGATGTTCCCAAAATATATGGATCGGCCAGTGGGTTGCGCAGCAGTACCTGCATCATGACACCCGCCAGCGCAAGCGCGGCTCCGGTGCCGAACGCCGTCAGCGCTCGCGGGAGGCGGAGTTTCAGTACGACGTCACGGGTAGCGCTGTCTCCGGCGCCAGATAGGGATGCTAGGACTTCACCCGGCCCCTCGGTAAAGCTGCCGCTGAGCAGCGCAAAAAGCAGCGATGCGATACTCAGGATTGTCAGGCCAATAAGAAGTTTGCTGCGCGTCATCCATTCATATCCACGAGCTGAGCCTTCACACACGTGCTCCGAAACGTTTCGAGCCGGATCCGGTGCCATGACAGCATAAATGGGATTATGAAAGAATGGCAGCGAACCAGGTTGAGCATAATGGATCATATTGACACAGATGGATATCGGGCAAACGTTGGCATGATTGTGGCCAACGTCAATGGCTTGGTGTTGCTAGGGGGGCGTTTCAATCAAAGTGGTTGGCAGTTTCCCCAAGGCGGCATCCGCGTGCACGAGACTGCTGAACAGGCGATGTATCGTGAATTGGCCGAGGAGATTGGGCTGTCCCGCGATGATGTTGAGCTAATGGGCGAGACGCGCGACTGGCTGCGGTACCAACTACCCAACCGCTACATTCGCAAGCACACGGATCCAGTGTGTATTGGGCAAAAGCAGCGTTGGTTCATGTTGCGGCTGATCGCCACCGATCGAATTTTGCGCCTGGATACAATGGATAAACCCGAGTTTGATCGCTGGCGATGGGTTGAGTATTGGCGACCGGTTAAGGAGGTCATATATTTTAAGCGCCAGGTCTATGTGCGGGCACTTCTGGAACTCGGTCCACTGTTGTTTCCCAATGGCATTCCAGAGCAACCGCGCTGGTGGCCAAAGGAATGGCTGTCCGCCCCGGATTACTGATGGCGCTGCTCTGTTTTGAACCGCTGGGGCAATCGGTATGCCAAACGTCGGGGCCGCCGGGATTTTGTTTTTGTTAGCCGACCTTTAACATTTACTGCGGGACATGTCATATGCTCGCGGTATGAGCGCTCCCAAACTGGTGGTCAGATCTCATGCTCCGCATTACAAAGTTCTGTTGTGGGTATTGGCTGCTGTCGCCATGATTGGGGCAAGTTTTGGCTTGTATGTGGCCGGCCAGAGCCGGGCAGGGTTCAATCGCACCCAAGCGGCATTCCAGCTCGCTGCGCTGCGCAAAGAACTTAGCGAGCAAGAAGCCGAGAATCACGCATTGCGGGCGAAGATTGCTATGTTGGACACGGGAGCCAAGATTGATAGCGAAGCCTACCGGCGGGTAGAAACTGCGTTGGTGGATCTTCAGACCAAGATTCTTGACCAGCAGGAAGATATTGCTTTCTATCGAGGGATCGTCTCGCCGGACGATACCGCTGGCCTGCGGATCCAGAACTTCAGCATGTCCCGGGCAATCGGCCCGCGCACATTTAATATGCAGCTAGTCTTGGCTCAGGCTTTCCGTAGTGGGAGCCAAGTGGCCGGGCACGTTGAGTTGAATGTCGACGGCGTGCGTCAGGGAGAGTCGGTCCGTCTAGGTCTTCAGGATTTGTTGGCTGATGGAACTTCCCCGAGTCGGCTGAACTTCTCGTTTCGCTATTTCCAAGATCTTACAGTCGATCTGGTGCTGCCACGGGGTTTCGTGCCGCAGCGCATCATTGTCAGAATCACACCAAAGGGAAAATCTGCCAAAACCGTCGAAGAAACCTTCGATTGGGTGGTCAGATCGGGTTAGGCTTGAATTCCGCGTCCGGAGGCAGCATATATACTGCAGGTGGAGGCAGTGGCCCGGATACTCGTTTCAGCTAGAGCCTAGTTTGCGAAGATGAACTGATGATTGGTCGGAAACGGCGTCGGCCGGCAGCGATACAAACCCTGATTGGAGAAGGAACGTGTCTGAAAGGAGACTTGCACTTCGTTGGCGGCGCCCATATAGATGGAACTGTTAACGGTGAGGTGACGTCTAGCCTGGATTTGAACGCTTTTCTCAGTGTCAGCGAAAAAGGCCGGGTTGAGGGCAATATCAGAGTTCCGCACCTAGCCCTGAGCGGAACCGTCAAAGGCGACGTGTTTGTTGCCGATAAAGCCAAGTTCGGTCCGACCGCTAAAGTCATTGGCAACGTGCACTACCAGCTGATTGAAATTGCTGCGGGCGCTGAGATCGATGGCAAACTGATTCACGAGGCGCCAAAGGATCATCACGAGCCTGATAGACAAAGCGAGCCGAAAGCAACAGATGCCAAGGTCAAGTTGATACCGCGCAGTGCAACGGTCAGCCGAACAGGTCGACAAGATATCGGTTAGAATAGGCTCAGTAAGGAAAGACTACGCGCGATAGATATACGGAATGAGTTCAGTGACTGACAACCAGATCAACGGGCCCGCTTCCATCATCTTCACTGATGCAGCGGCGCACAAAGTGGGTGAATTGATCCTCGAGGAGCAGAACCCTGAATTGAAACTGCGGGTATTTATAGCTGGTGGTGGCTGTTCCGGATTCCAATACGGGTTTACCTTTGATCAGGACCTGCAGGACGGTGATATGCAGGTGCAAAATGGCAGCGTGAAGTTGCTGATAGACCCAATGAGCTTTCAATATCTGGACGGCGCAGAAATCGACTACAAGGAAGACCTGCAGGGATCACAGTTCGTTATTCGCAATCCGAACGCCCAGACGACTTGCGGTTGCGGGTCTTCATTCTCCGTATAGCATGTCAACGGTGAGCCCTTGCAGGGCGCGTTACCCCGTCTACGCGAACAGGAACTGACTCGCCTCTTGTCACAGCGGCTTGGAGTGCGGAGTCAATGTATATCCAATCTAGGTGATCCGCCTGTGTTCTGTGCGAGCTTATCCAGCAAGCTGTCCTGCACCGATAACGGCCTTTCGCCGGCTTTAGGTGAAATGCGTCGATAGCTTCCGTTCGGTAACAGTTGCCAAGCTTTGCTGTTATCGCTGAGATACAGGGCGAGATCGCCGATGAGCCGCGTCTTTGATTCCGAATCAAGGATCGGATATGCAATCTCGATACGGCGAAATACATTCCTATCCATCCAATCGGCACTCGAGCAAAACACTTCCGCGTCGCCGTTCGCATAGAAATAGTAAATACGCGAATGCTCGAGAAACCGCCCGACGATTGAACGGACCCTAATATTATCCGAAACTCCTGGGACGCCAGGACGTAAGCAACACATGCCCCGTACGATCAAATCAACCATGACGCCGGCAGACGAAGCCTTATACAGTGTGCGAATAATCTCCGGCTCCACCAGCGCATTGAGCTTCGCGATGATATGCCCATTTCGTCCGGCTCTGGCGTTTGTAATCTCGCTATCGATCAATGCCAGTAGGTTTTCTTGAAGCTGGAATGGAGCTTGAACCAGTTTTTTCAATGGTGGTGTTTGCATCATGCTGGTCAGCTGGAGAAAAACATGGTGCACATCGTCGGCTATTTCTTCGTTAGTTGTAAGTAAACCGTAGTCGGTGTATGTGCGCGCCGTCTCCGGATGGTAATTACCGGTTCCTAGGTGTACATAGCGCGTAAGCTGCCCCTGCTCTTGACGAACTATTAAGGTCAGTTTGCAGTGTGTTTTGAATCCGACGATGCCATAGACGACATGTGCACCCGCTTCTTGGAGCCGGTTTGCTAGGGAAATATTAGCCGCTTCGTCGAATCTCGCGCGCAATTCGACGAGCACGGTCACTTCCTTGCCGGCACCTGCCGCTTCAACTAAATAGTCTATGATCTGCGAGTCTGGGGTCGTGCGGTAAAGCGTCATTTTTATTGCGACAACAGCAGGATCCTCCGCAGCAACCTTGACTAGCTCGAGCACGGTACCGAAAGAATCGAACGGATGATGCAACAGCACATCCTGGCTTTGTAGCAACGAGAATATGTCGGAATTGTTCCTCAGGCATTTCTGCACACCCGACGTGAATGGCGGATATTTTAGATCACTCCGTTCGCTCTCGCTGTAAACCGTCATCATTCGATTGAGATTAACAGGTCCGTCGGCTAGGTACATGTCGTCTTCGTCAAGTTCAAATACATCCAGCAGATATCTAGTCAACTCGTTCGGGCAGCTATACGCGACCTCTAGCCGCACGGCCGCGCCATAGCGGCTGGCAGCAAGTTGCCCTTCCAGGGCGCGCATTAGATTTTCCATTTCCTCTTCGTCAACATAGAGATTGCTGTTACGGGTAATGCGAAACTGGTAACAACCCGTGATTTCCATACCAGTAAAAAGTGTATCGACAAATGCATGGATGATTGACGACAGAAATACGAAATCGTTTTCGTCCG
>JAYZJE010000026.1:0-4695 GCA_036164895.1 Pseudomonadota bacterium | reverse complement strand
CGATTCCTCGAGGAGTTTGATAAACGACCTGAAATCGTGCACGCTCATGGTCTCCTTGCTGGACGTGGTGCCTGACGTTTAACCGAATTATCTGGTGCCAGGCCCTGGATTCAACCCAATAGATTCTACCCGTAGGAGGCGGTACTAACACCGACTAGCGGGGTAACGACCAAGTGGCGGCACAATCTTCCATCGTGCCAGCAGGCGGGACTGTAGCCTGATTTGTGGCGTTCTTGGGCCGCCACGCAGGTGTACGCTAGTTTCGTAAATTCTGTTATTTATTAATTAGATATAATTTCTTATTGAATATTATATGACCTTTTAGCCGGACGTTCCCGAGAGCCATCAAGGTATCCGCCCCCGAACCTCAAAAATTGCGGTCGACGCGGCGGTTTGACGAACACGCTTATTCTGTCTCGGTGTTGCGATACAACTCGAGGATTTGCAAAAAATCAGCCTCACCGAGAACCTGCGTTCGGCTGATGGCTTCCGGATCAACCGAGCAGTCTCCGATCGCAGCATGGCCCTCGCTGAGTTTTTCGATCCGGTACCATTTGTACCAGCGGGCAAGGGGCAGGGCCCTTCCGGTGCCGGAATCCGTATAGTTTTTGTACATGTCGTATCGCTGAGAAACAATTTGAATCTCGGCTGCGTCTAGGCCGTACCTGGTGCAAAGGGTTATCCACTCATTTTGAGTATCAGAAGCCATTGAGTTTAGCGTACCCCTGGCGGGTGAGTGTTACAAGATTTAGCGGGGCTCAAATAACGGGCGCGTAAATGACAAAACGTACATTAGGCGACTCGGGTCGAAACGCATAAAATCGGAAAAGGATTTCAGGATGGAATGTCTTTCAGCGGTTCGGTGTCGACTTCATCAAGCTATTTTGCGAGCCACCTTGGTAGTCAGTGACAGCTTTTCACGGTCTCAATGATCGGTAAAGGAACGGCAGGCTGACGTCCATACGGTAGTCGATCCGAGAGTGGGTGTCGTTGAATTCCTGGTAGGTATGTTTAACGCCAGCTTTCTGCAGCCGCTTAGACAAAATCCTGCAGCCAAACTGAATGTGATATTGGTCGCGCCAACCGCAGTCGATGAACAGCCCCTTCAAGCGTTTCAGATTTTTCGCGTAGCGCGTAACCAAGTTAATTGGATCGTGCTTAAGCCAACGTTGCCAGCGTACTTTAAGCAATTCCCCAGTTTCCATATTAAAAGGGATCCTAAAGCCGTTCGGTGCGTCCGTATCGGGATCGTAACTCGCCGCCATGCACAAGTTCATCAGGCAGTGGATTTCAGAGCTGGTTAGGTCTGATCGGTTCCAGATTCTGCGCAGGAAATCTCGCACACGGCCATCGTCTATGCCTTCGGATAGATTGGTATCTTCCCCTGTCAGATTTATGTTGGCCGTCGGCTGTCTCCGCGGCCGGTATTGGGCAAGTTCCACCAACGTGCTAGGCCAGTCAGACCGGTATACAAAATCGAAATAAGCATCGCCGGAATGATTGGCAACAGCGCCCCAATAGCGAGTGTATTTCATGGCATGAATCATCGCGCCATACCCGCCCGAAGATTTCCCGAAACAACCGCGGTGTTCCCGGAATGCAAGGGTCCTGAATTCTTTGTCTACGAAGGGTATCAACTCCCGAGTTAGGTAATCTGCGTAGCGGCCGATCGCCGTCGAATTAATATATTGGTTACCGCCGAGTGCGGTAAAGCAATCCGGAAACACTATGATGGCACGGCCCATCTTACGCTGATGTATTAGCCGAGCGACTCGTTCCGGGACGTTTTCGTCAAAGTTTCGCCAGTTCGTATGCGAATGCCCGGATCCGGTATAACCAACCAGATCAAAAAGGACGGGAAAGCGTCGCCCGCGGCCATGTGTACTGCCTCCATCGTACTGAGGCGGTAAGAGGACATCCAAGGTTCGGGTGTGAGGGTCGCCAAGCGGATTGTCCGCTAGCACTTTCGAGCTGTATTCAAGTTTCAGCAATCTGCCATTGCGCCAGGTCGGTCGTTTAAGTGCCATCAGATTCGAGTAGGCTCCCAGTTCATGTTTTATGCGCATGGCGAGCAGCAAATCGATGTTGCAAGCTTACACGAAAGCGAACGACGTGGGACAGGCATGGAGGCAGCTAGCTCATTCTAAAAAGTTCCAAGATTGTTCGGAACTGGTCACGCCACAGAGTCACCCTTGCGTGCGGAAAAGGCCTGTTGTCATATAGAAGGATACTATGCAAAGGAGGCGGTATATGGCTGACCTTAACACTGAAATTGAGATCGTACTGGACCAGGCCGCAGAGATTTGGAACTCTCAGAATTATGGTCGCCTAAAAGAATTGTGGGATAACGATGATCCCGAGCCCTTCTATCTTGCTGAAGAACAGCATGACTGGGTGTTTGGCTGGAAGCAACTTGAAAAATATTGGGAGCCAGTACCAGGAAAACGATCGATCGAGGCAATCATGATGCGATACTACGATGTCCATGCCAAACTTATCGCGCCCGACCTAGCCTTGGCAGCATTTTGGGTACGTCACGACATGAAGATACGTGGACCGATGAAACCTTGGGGGGGCGATGCCCGAGTCACCGCTGTTTTCCGTCGTAAAAACGGAGACTGGCGATTTATAAGTTATGCTGAGGCGTGCATGACTCCATTACTGTACATGCAGAAACTCTACGAGATGAACTTGTCCCCAGAATTTGCTGACTTTCACACGAATATCCTTGCCCAAGGAAATTGAATCAGAGGAAGTGCCAGCTAATTCACATTGGCTAATCATTCAATACATATTTGCAACGGCTAGAGTGAAATAGGGGAAACCATAATCCTGATTTATCTCCAATTGAAAAAAAAGTCACCGATTTTGGCGTGGACCTGCAATAAGAGTAGTTTATTTTTACCAATCGTTGTTGGTATCTCGCGATGTTTAGTCGCATTGGTACCCTGCGCTTGCTTGAACTTGGGAGGTGTTCCGATGCGTATAAAGTTTCCAGCAGCATTCCGGTTAGAGGTGGTGCTAATACTAGCAATGATCGCCTTTGTGGGGACCTCCCCAAGCCAGGCATTGGCTGAGAATGCCGAGCAGGTGCCGACTGTCCTGATTACCGGGTCAAACAGAGGCATTGGCTTCGAGTTTGTTCGGCAATATGCAGCAAAAGGCTGGCACGTGATTGCAACCTGTCGCCGACCTCAGGAAGCAGAGGCATTGCAGGCACTCTCGGCAGATTATCCGAATATAACTATCGAGGAGCTGGATGTTCTGAGGCATGACATGATTGACGCCCTAGCCAAGAAGTATAGAAAGCAGCCGATCGATGTATTGTTGAGTAATGCCGGTTTTTTTGGTGACACGTTGCAGATTGTTGGCCAATTCTATGGCCGACTGGATTATTCGCTACTCGATCGCTATATATGGACCAATGCAGTTGGACCGCTAAAAATGTCAGAAGCATTTTTTGATCATGTCGCAGCTAGCAAGCAGAAAAAAATGATGAGTTTATCGAGTTTAGAAGGATCGATTCAGGGCAATCTGTCGCCCGGGCAATTCTGGTACTCCGCAAGCAAAGTGTCACAAAATATTTTTATGACTAAGGTCGCCGGTTTGCCAAAATTTAAACGTGCGGGCATCATGGTCGGGATGTTCTCTCCGGGTCTGATCATCCGAGATTACACCCGAAACCTTGATGTACCGGATAAGGTCGAAGTTGAGGTTAGCGTGGCCGGAATGATTGAGGTGATAGAAAATTTCACGCCGGAAATGTCGGGCTCATTTGTTAAATATAACGGCGCGATAGTGCCTTGGTAGTCATCCGAAGACCGGTGGTGGAGGCAAAGGCCCGCGCGCCGCTTCAAATGCTCGGGCAATTGCCATCAGCGCGCGATCGCTTCCGAGTGGTCCATCAAAACTGATCCCTACCGGCAATCCGTCTGATGTTAGTCCTGCCGGCAATGTCAGGCTAGGCACGCCGGCTGCACTTTGATGGATCGTGTGATCCATGACGTGACCGAATCCGTTGGTCACTAATTTTCCATTAATTTCCATGTCGGGGTCCTCACCGTTCAGTCGGGTGGCAGGAAACGGTGTGGTGGGGAACAGCATCGCTACCACCTGGTGCTCGTCGTAATAACGTTGAATCGCCGTCTGGAGTGCTGGGCGGTGGATTTGCATGACCTCTTTATATTTCGCTCGTTGATCGTCCTCATTATTGAATCTAGGTGAAAAACGTTCCTTAACCACTTCTGAAGCAATGTTTTTTAATATGTCGTCAATTGTTACCTTGGTCCCACGATGCGCCAGGTAGAGGGGCATTTCGACGGCAACTTCGTAGCTTGTAATCGGCCAGGCTGCCCGATGCGTCATGGTTGGAAGGTTCGGAATGTCTGCTTCAATGATGACGGCACCAAGGTCCTGGAGCAGGGCAAGCGCGTCTTGCATGACTGTGGCGGTCCGTTTATCTAGCACCTCCTTCTTATAGGGGCTTGATAACCCTAGACGCAAGCCGCTGATCTTGATTTGCGGTAGTTGGTTTTCCGTACCGCTGAGGATCGCGTCCAACAATGCCAGGTCGTCGACGGTCTTTGCCATAGGGCCTACAGAATCGCGGGTCGGCGCGGATGGAAATACACCACCAAATGGGTAGCGCTGAAACGATGGCCTGAATCCGGCAATTCCGGAATGCGAGCAGGGGCC
>JAYZJE010000025.1:0-3011 GCA_036164895.1 Pseudomonadota bacterium | reverse complement strand
ACAGGCACCAGAATCCTTCGCTGCAATAGACAAAAACTGGTCGAAATATTTCGGATCTGGTTAATTGCGCTTCATAATTTTTACTGGCGCAATGAAGCCCAGCGCAAACACTATTTATTATTTCTCGGGCAGCGCAAACGCGATCAGATAATCGCTGACTTTCTGCCGGTAGTATGCGTGATGGCCGCCGGCCGCGACGACGACAAATTGACGACCGTCAACCTCGTAGGTGATCGGTGTAGCCATTGCAGATGTCGGCATGTCCGTGACCCAGAGCTCTTTACCGGTGTCGATATCGAAGGCACGAAACCGTTCGTCGGCTGTTGCACCAATGAATATCAATCCGGCGGCGGTTACTATCGGTCCGCCCATGCCAGGTGCTCCCAGTTTTATCGGGACCGGCAGCGGGGCAAGTTTATCGATCACGCCTAGTGGCACCGCCCACCGTATTTCTCCATTAGTCAGATCTATTGCCGTTAGCGTGTACCACGGTGGTTTAGTGCAGGGTGAGCCAAATGGAGAAAACACCTGCGGTGCCCCACGTTCGATTGCATATGGCGTACCGTCGATGAAACCCGGTGGTCCACCGGGAAGACCCGCCATTGGCGCCTTCGCGAGATCCGGGTCCACCTCGTCATTCGGAATCAGTCGGATGAACAGTGGGAACCGCTGTGGGTTCGTGATCAGAAAATTGCGTTCCGGGTCAAATGCACCGGCACCATAATTGTTGACCATACCGGGCATGATTGCGGTGCCTTGTGTCGTCGGCGGCGTAAACACTTCACCATGGCGCAAGTTCTCGATAATCTGTCGACACGCATTTTTGTCATAGAACGTAAAACCCCAAGCGTCATCCGGTGACAGACTCAGCGGCGCAAGCGGCGGTGGAGCGGTTGGAAAAGGCTGTGTCGGCGACAATATGTCGTTAGGTACACCGTCGGTTGGCACTGGACGTTCTTCTACTGGAAAAAACGGTTTACCGGTTTCACGGTCAAACACGAAAACCAAGCCATGCTTGGTCAGTTGAACCACCACGGGATTGATTTTGCCATCACGTTCGACGTCGATCGCCATCGGTTGTGACGCCATGTCCCAGTCCCAGACATCATGATGCACGATCTGAAAATGCCATATCAGTTCACCGGTAGAGCCGCGCAGCGCAACGGTCGAGTTCGCATACCGGTTATCGCCGGGACGGGTGCCACCGTAATAATTCGGTGATGCACTCGATGTCGGTAGGAATACAAGGTCACGTTCTTCGTCAACCGACATCAGGCTCCAGACATTGGCGCCCCCGGTGATGGCGAGCGCCTTCGATGTCCAGCTGTTCGCTTCTGGATCGTCCGGATTCCGCGGCACAGGATCGAAGCTCCATTTGAATTCGCCGGTCCTCGCATCGAATGCTCGCACAGCCCCGCTGGGCGCTTCGACCCGGCGAAACTTGGAGCCTACCGAGGATCCGAGGATGACGGTGTCGCCGACAATCGCAGGCGGCATGTAGGTTTGCACGCCGGGCGTATCGGTCGCCGGTAGGCTGGCATCGATGTACGGTGTAAGCAACACGGTCCCAGCGTCACCGAATCTCGCGCAGGGCTGGCCGGTCCGGGCATCCAATGCGATCAGGCGCTGGTCAATCGTATTCGTCAGGACTCGCCAGTTGCAGGCGGTGCCCTCGGCGGCTCGCTCGTCGTGCCACTGGGCCACGCCGCGACACTTGTACTGTATGCCGCGCCGACCCCGTTCGATTTCGGGGTCGAATTCCCACCGCATCTGGCCAGTGGCAGGATCGAGTGCGATGACGCGATGAAACGCACTGCAAATGACCAAAGCACCCCCAGCCTCGTCGGGCAGCAGGATCGGCGTGACCTGCAGGCCAAAGTGACCGGCCCGGAGTGTCGGCCCCTCACCCTCACCCGTGCGATAACTCCAGGCAATTTCGAGATCATCAACGTTGTCTTTAGTGATCTGTTTCAGCAGCGAATATTTTGAAGATCCTGGGTCACCGCCGTAACTAGGCCAGCCTTGCGCTTGTACATGGCTGACTCCAAAAAACGCCATCAATACCAGCGCTAGATTTATGCGCATCCGAAATACCTCGTTGCCCGCACATGTATACATCCGCCTTCGGGTCATCGGATGCATATCCTGCTAATACTTCACGTTTGGCGGAAAGTTCTGAAATGACCGGACTTCATACGGAATTACATTTTGCGCATAGGGATCGGTGACCATCTGGTCGATTATCCATCTCTGGCGCATCGCTTCCTGAGCCAGCACATCTTCGACGTCAAATTCCTCGTTCATGCGTTTTTCGAGGATTTTGATAAATGCATCATAAAGTGCTAAAAAAGTTTCAGTCACAACGGCAAAATTCTTCGCATTGACTTGGAGAAAAGGCGGGGCGTAAAAGCTTATGCCTGCGCAGGAGTTTTGCAGTTGCCGCCGCGGTCCGGTGCAGACGGCCGTTCGGTAGGGCATTGAGTCGACATTATGCGCTTCGAGCACCTGATCCACGCTTTGTTTGATCGCGGCCACATCCTCTTTAACATACGCGCCCGAAACAAAGTCCATCCAACCGCCAATCGAGCTCCTGCCGTTGGCGTCATAGCTAAACGCAACAAATGCATGTAAATATCCCGCCAGCGGTGAGCGCGGGTGGATGTTCACTTGGACTACTCTGCTCCAGGTTGCTGGCTGAGTGTACGGTTTAACGCCGTTTGTCGTTACCGAGATCGTGAAACCGGCCTTTTCGACGATCTCGCCGCGAACGACCTTGATGTCATAGTCAGCGCTGTCAAAGCTGAACTCCCGTTGCTCGATTTTAATTTGGCCATTGAGCCGTTCCATGTTCGCGAAGTGCTTTGCTTCTATTTGCTCGCCAAAGGCCAGCATCCGGTTGGCCAGTTGAGCCTGTTCAGGACTCAACGCTTCGATGTCATATCCGGGGTTTCCGGCCATCGCATTGGATGCAAATATTGCGAATAGAAGCGCAATGAAACAAGCAGCGGGGG
>JAYZJE010000024.1:0-6697 GCA_036164895.1 Pseudomonadota bacterium | reverse complement strand
ACGGGGTTAGGTTCCACCGATTCTGCCGTCGTGGCACTTGGCGATCCTAGGCAACTCAAGCCTAATACCGCAATGATGCAAATATTTCGCATGTTCATCACTTGATCTCCGCCGGTTTGACTAGGTTGTAGGCTGCAGCGCTCGCTTCTTGCTCCAAGCCAACATGAGACACTTCCAGATTCTGGGCTCACAATGGATGGGCACCAGATCATCGCGCTAAGTATGCTGTACTACCGTATGAAAGACCTCTTGTGGTATGGCGCGCTTCTAATTCTATTCAGGCGGGTTTTGGGGGCATGGGATAGCGCGTCCGGTAGCGTTTTGGATCAGCTTAGTTCAGCGACGGCGCGATACGCTTGCTCGACCGCCGATTCAAGCAAAGCGCTAGCCCCAGCGTCGGAGTTCGCAATGGTGATTCGACCGACTGGTTTGCGTCCACGCACGTGAGGATATCGCTCATCGTTTTCGTCTTCATAGTAAGGATCCTCGAGATCATTGTAGCCGTACGCGTAGCCATGCGCCCAGCGATTCACCGTAATCGCCTCGATGTCCCGAGCTGGGTCGAAGCCTCCCGGCGCGAGCGTGTCGGCAAGCTGACTGCGAGTATTTCGCTCGATAGTTTCAAATGAGGTTGCGAGTAGTTCATGACGCCCGAGGCGGCGTTGCTCACGCATACTGAGGCCCTGGTTGGGTCGATGCGGAAAGCGCTCCATGTGTACCGCAATCGGGTCGCCCGTGTCGCTGGCAAATTCATAGTCACCGAGGCTGACCGGAAAGTCGAGCATCGCGTTAACGTAATAGCTTCCAGGTGCCACAACGGCACCGGTGCCGAGGTTCTTCCAGGCCTGCCAATTGCGCAGGGCAACATTGGTGTAGAGAATGGGCGCCTTGACCTGCATTGCGAGCGCCTCACGTTGGGGGGCCGGCAACTCCGGACACATAGAAGGAATCATGGCGTTGTTGCAGGCTAGTACGCAGGATCGGGCATGCACGCGGTACGCGCGGCCACGTTGCACATAGGATATTCGGACCTGTTTTGCCGATTTCGGAGCACCGTCGTTTGCAACGTGAGTGACCGTGCTGTTGAGGCGAAGCCGCACAGGCGGCTTCGAAAGATCCAGCTTGCTGTAATCGAAGCGGGCTGTTACCACATCCTCCATCGTTGAACCAGAGGCAGCAGCCGGAATCATCTCGCGGACCAGCAGACGGGCTATCGACGCATTACCATCTGGGAAATGGTGGATGTAGGGCTCGTCTTCTTCTAATTCCTGAATTCCCGTAGCCTTACCGCCCGGCAAGGCCGAATAAAAGATGGCGGTCGCTGCCGGTGTCGCCTCGATGCCGACACTTGAGTCCGAAGTGAGATATTGCAGTGCAGCGAATACCTCCGGCTCGCGAATGTCCAGATGCTTGCTGAGGAATTCTCGATAGCTGATGGTATACAGGTAATCCTCTTTTGAATCGGCTGGAATTTCAGGCATATGATCTTCTTCAGTCGCAAGCAGTCGTAACAGCTCACCGCGCGCGGACTCGGACATCGGCATTTGCTGCACGGCTTCTGCTGCGGAAAGTTGCGTCGGTGCCAACGGTACGTAGCTTCCAAGCGCACCGAAATCGTAACGAACCAATCGATCCGTACCCCAATCTTTGCGGTTGAAGAATACTCCGCCCCCGAGACCATTTCGTCGGTAAAACTCTTGGTCATACGCAGTACTAAAGCGAGTGAGGTCGACTCCGAGATCGCGCAATAACGTCTTCACGATATTGCTGTACCCAGAGGGCTGCTCCAAAGACTGACTGCCGCCATAGCCAAGCAGGGTACGGCCGCCAAAATCAAATTCGTTGCGCTTGGCATGACCGCCGAAATCATCGTGATTGTCGAGAATGAGGATGCGGGCATCTGGATTTATTTTTCGATAAAAATGGGCGGCTGCGAGACCGCTGATACCCGCTCCTACGACGACCAGAGCATACATGTCGGAATCGGGTTCCTCGACCGGGCCCCAGTCCCGCCTGTCCTCACGCGCAAGCTGGTGGGCAACTTCGAAAGAACCAATGTGGTTACCGCGCAAACCGGTCAGCGCAGGTGGATAGCCGGTCACGCCCGCGCTGCCCGCCTCTAACGCAAGTATCTCATCTGCAAGGGGTTTTCCCGGCACAATCGAGGTTGTCGCCAGTGCCCCTACACCATGCAGGAGGTCCCTACGCGAGATTCGTCGCTCCATTCCAAGGTTACGGTCTTCGGATTTCATTCGCCCAGAGGCTCCAGTGATTCTCAACCGATTAGCATATACTCGTTTCGCGCTACGCAACGGGGGGTCGGGGTTTTAAAATGTAACCACACGGCCAGGCTCGACAGAACCGTGCGGTCAAATAGTGACACGGCAGCCGTACGTTTTCAGGCACTTCTCGATTTTATCAGATACACCTTATTACACGCCGATACCGCGGAGAAAAAAATGTATGACTTTCGGCAATTCTATATTGACGGCGCATGGGTCAACCCCACGGAGCCGAACGACTTCCCGGTCATCAACCCTGCAAATGAGGAAGCCACCGGACAGATCACGCTGGGTACCGCCAACGACGTCGATCGCGCTGTGGCCGCCGCACACCAAGCATTCGACGAGTTCTCTAAAACAACGCGCGACGAACGCGTCGCATTGTTTGAACAGATTGTTGGCGCGTATCAGGCACGCTATGACGACATAGCGCTGGCAATTTCCGATGAAATGGGCGCACCGATGGGACTGGCCAAGAAAGCTCAAGCGGCCTCGGGCCTTGGCCATTTCGCGACGACGCTGGAAATTCTGAAGAACTTCGCGTTTGAGGAAGATCTCGGCGCGACCCGCCTAATGAAGGAACCGGTAGGGGCGTGCGGTTTCATCACGCCGTGGAACTGGCCAGTCAACCAGGTTTCTTGCAAGGTAGCGCCAGCCTTGGCAGCCGGCTGCACGATGGTCTTAACACCGAGTGAGATAGCGCCGCTGAGCGCACATCTGCTGGCCGAGATTTTCGATGCTGCCGGCATGCCGGCAGGTGTTTTCAACCTCGTGGACGGCGACGGGCCCACCGTCGGCGCCGCCATCGCGGCACATGCTAAATTGGACATGGTGTCATTTACTGGGTCCACTCGGGCTGGAATTGAAGTAGCCAAAGGCGCGGCCGATACAGTCAAGCGCGTGGCTCAGGAACTCGGCGGCAAGTCAGCCAACATTATCCTCGATGACGCCCAATTGGAGGCGGTTGTCACCAGGGGTGTAGACGCCTGCATGGAGAACAGTGGGCAGTCATGTAATGCGCCAACGCGCATGCTGGTGCCCGCAGAAATGCACGATCAAGCGATGGAGATTGCACGAACCGCCGCCGAAAAAACCATCGTCGGCGATCCAAAAGCCAAAGGCACGATGATTGGCCCGGTGGTCAGTGAGGCCCAGTACGACAAAATCCAAGGTTTGATTAAAACCGGTATCGACGAAGGCGCAACGCTGGTTTGCGGTGGCCCCGGCAAACCCGAGGGGCTGGACCGCGGCTACTACGTCAAACCCACCGTGTTTGCCGATGTCAGTAATGACATGACCATCGCCCGTGAAGAAATCTTCGGCCCGGTGCTGTGCATCCTGTCATATGTGAATGAAAACGAGGCGATCCGGATTGCCAACGATACGCCCTACGGCCTATCCAGTTATGTTTCGTCCGGCAACCTCGAACGCGCCCGGCGAGTAGCGGCACAACTGCGCACCGGCATGGTCCATCTGAACGGTGCCCGAGTCGACTTTACCGTGCCATTTGGCGGCTACAAACAATCCGGTAATGGTCGAGAATGGGGCACCGCGGGGCTCGAAGAGTTTCTCGAACTCAAAGCCGTCATGGGCTACGCGGCCTGAGTAATCAAAAGAAACCGGAGCCTAGACAATACGCGCAGCACCTTACCGCCACTTCGTTGTGCGGACTGCCGGCACCAGGTAAATGTTCCGGCGCTCCGCTCCACTATTTAAAATTCGGATTCTCGGAGAAAACCTCTTGCTCCAAGCGCGCACCGGTCTGCTGAACCACCGCTGCGCCGGCGAATGAACCGAGATCGGCACATTCCTGCAGAGACTTGCCCGATACCCAACCGAACAAAAATGCCGCCGCATATACATCACCCGCACCGGTGGTGTCGACGACCTTTTCGACCGGGTAGGCTTCCTGCACGATCGTCTCTGCACCGTTAAAGATAACCGAACCCTGTTTCGATCGCGTCACAGCGAAGACACAGTCAAATTCCGCGGCTCTGCTTGCCGCCTTTTCCACAGTGTCAACCTCGAACAAGCGCATGACTTCACTATCATCACCAAGTACAAGCGTAACCTGATTGGCAATGGCATCAAGAAAAGGCAAGCGATGTCGCGCCACGCAGTCCGCGTCGGACAATGACAAAGCAATGCCGCTATCACCACCGTCTGCGATTCGAAATACCGCTTTGAGTGCATTCTGACCATGTGGCGTATCCCAAACGTACCCTTCGAGCAGGATAATTTCTGGATTACCCACGCTCTGCTCGGTCACATCCGATTCGTTGAGTTCCAGACAGGCACCAAGATAGGTCTGCATGGTTCGCTGACCATCAGGAGTGATCAGGATATGACATCGCGCCGTTGGTGCCCCGGCCTTGGCCGCTTCGAGCCTGACGTCGACCCCGACTGACTGCATGTCTTGCATAAAAACACGGCCGAGATGATCATCCGCCACCCGGCCAATATAGGCTGCCCTCCCTCCAATGCTGGAGAGGCCAGCAATCGTATTGGCGACGGAACCGCCTGACATCTCCTTTGCAGACCCCATCATTCCGTAGATTTCCTGCGCACGGTCCGCATCCACCAGAATCATGGAACCCTTCGGCGCTTTGATTTTAGTCAAGAACTCCTCATCAACGTGGGCCAGCACATCGACGATCGCATTGCTGATTCCCAACACCTGAATCAATTCCGTCATAAATTTTGTCTTTCTCGTTTTGGTCTAAACGTAACGCCACCGGAAAACCAAACGGTGGAAACCTTGAGTTCCACGTTGTCAGGGAGAGTCATTAAAATGGGTCCAAGCCCCAAATCGGTTTCAGTCAATCTCAAACTTGTCAAACAACGGCTGCAATTCAGTTTTGCCTTGTTTGATTTCATCGAGCGTAAGGCCAGACAATTCATGTGGAAACACGATCCATTTGTTAGTCTCGTGCAAATAGTAGTCAGGAACGAGCCCGGTTTCGTTGCTGTCAGGTTTATACCACGGCGTGGCGATCCTGACCGTCTGGGGCATTTTTAACCGCATTTTGTCCGACAATTCCTTCAGGAAGGCCGCAACGCTGCGCCCAGAATCGAACACATCGTCGACAACTAACATCGAGTGATCCACGTTGGCTTCTTCAATGATGTAATGCAAACCATGGACTCGAATGGTCTTGGAACGCTGGCCAATGGCCACATAGGAAGACGTTCGAACAGCAATATGGTCAGTTTTGACGCCTGCATAATCGAAATACTCCTGGATGGCTATGCCAACAGGTGTTCCGCCTCGCCAGATTCCAACAATAAAATCAGGGCGGAACCCGTCGCGGTAAATTTTTGCTGCCAGGCGGAAGGAATCTTGTAATAGCATGGATGCGCTGACGAAGATTTTTTCCATCCGCAAACTCCAAACTCAATCATGAACGCAGTGACTAAAATACCGAACTTTGTAGCAACCCGGACGTAGTGCTTCACCTTCCCGGCGACCGGGAGCACGCTCAAGATGAGAATGTGTTCGAATTTTTCGAAAATAGCCAGCCGTTTCAACTGACCTTGGTCAACGCATGTTGCGTCGCCTAGCCGTAGCAATCGCTACGATAGCTGTTTTAGCCGCGACCCCAGTTTTTCAACAACTCCCCGAATTCTGCGTCCACCTGAGCAAACACTTCGGGCGCACCTTGTTCCAGCAGGACCCGGTTGCGCTCCGGGTATACCTTCGGGCCGCCCTCTTCGGGCCATTGTTTGGTGGCGTCAATGACAATCTTGCTGGTTCTCAACGACACCGGCGTACTGGGATCGGTGACGATAGCTGGTGCATCTTTGATGATTTCAGCGGCCGGATAAGGCTGCCAGCGTGAACCTATAGCAAACAACATTTGGGTACGATTCAGCACGTCCATTTCTTTATCGACCACCACCACAACCTTGCTGATCGGAATGCGGCCGGCGATCTTGCGGCCCGCTTCGAGACCCTGCCCCGGTGCGGTCTTGTCGATGCTTACAAACGACACCCCCATGCAGTCCTGCGGGTAATGAAATTCCACCAAATTCGGCACCATGCTCCGCAGGGTTCGGTCGTACAAAGCCTCGACCGATGAGGTGATGTAACCACGCTGCATGCCGGTAAAACTGTTAACGATCCACGGATTGCGCCGGTGCGTGATCCGGGTCACGTTCATCCAGAACACCTCCTCTTTCTCCGCTCCTAGGTAGCCAAACATTTCGCCGAACGGGCCTTCCCGCTGCAAAGGTTCCTGCAACGGCACCTCACCCTCAACGATCATTTCCGCATGCGCCGGCACCAGCATGTCGTTGGTGTCCGACTTCACGACTTTGAGTGGCTTACCCCGCATACCGCCGGCCATCGCCAGTTCGTCGACCGGATCGTCGTTCCGGCCGCGGGCAATCGGTGCACCGCTGAGCACCCAAGTGAT